>DASXIL010000155.1:0-5357 GCA_036497985.1 Candidatus Angelobacter sp.
CTGGCAACGCCAATCTGTGCGTTGGCGGCCACAAGGTTCTGCTCGGCTTGAAGGATATCCGGCCGCCGCTCCAAGAGTGAAGAAGGAAGGCCCACGGGGACTTCGGGAGCGTGAGGCTGTTCGGTTAATTTCAGTCCCCTCGGGACATCGTCGGGATTCTTGCCCAGGAGGAGGCTTATCGCATTCTCCAGCTGCGCAATTTGCCGTTCAAAATCAGGAACCGTGGCAGCTGCTGTATAAACCAGTTGCTCTGACTGGCGCACATCCAGCAGGGAACTGAATCCATGCTGCTCCAGCGTCTGGGTCAACTGCAACGAGCCCTGGCGCGAATTAAGAGTGCGTTTTGAAATCTCCAATTCAAGGTCGAGCTGGCGAAGCTGAAAATAGTCAATAGCAATGTTGGCCACCAACGTGGACATGACTTCTTTCTGCCCCCATTCGCTCGCCAGCAGGTTTGCGCGTGCGGCCTCGGTAGCGCGGCGATACCTTCCCCAGAAATCGAGGTTCCACGCGGCGCTCGCGTCCAGTTGCCCTCGTGTCAACTCGAAAGAAGGGATAGGGCCGCTCTTGGCGCTCTGTTGACTTGTAATATTGCCGCCGACGCTTACCGACGGAAGTTGATCGGCCCGCGTAATTCCCAGCTGGGCCTGGGCCTGTAGCACGCGCGTCGCGGCGATGCGAACGTCGTAGTTATTCTTCAAGGCGGTGCGAATCAGGCCTTGCAGCTCTTTGTCCTCAAAGACCTCCCACCATTTCTCATCGCCGAGCGAGGCTGCTGCGTTTTGTGCTGTCCCGGCGGGCGTGCTCTGAGACGTATTCGCAGGCTGTGCGGCAGTTGCTTCTGTCCCGGCCTGCCTGTAAACGGTTGGAACATTTACTGCAGGCTTTTTGTAGTTGGGACCGACTGTGCATCCAGTCAGGACAATCGCCAAGCCAAGAAAGAAGAGTGACGCAGATTGATTGTGCAAGATACGTTGATTCATGTTCTTAATCTCCATGGACTTCATGCATCGCGAGCGCCGGCTGTTCCGCTCGTGCTCTTCCGGCTGACCGGAAGAACGAGAAGCGGTTCAGCACCTTCTCCTGGAACTCTTCCAGGTACAGGTAAATAGCTGGCGTTACATAGAGGGTCACGAATTGCGAGACGATTAAACCGCCGATAACCACCAATCCAAGGGGCCTGCGTGACGCGCCGTCAGCACCGTAGCCAAGTGCAATCGGCAGGGCGCCCAGCAGGGCGGCCATGGTAGTCATGATGATTGGGCGAAAACGCTGCATGCTAGCGTCGTGGATCGCCTCATCATCGCGGACTCCATGGCGCACGCGCTGCTCCGCAAAGTCGACGATCATAATTCCGTTTTTCTTCACGATGCCCATCAGCATGAACATTCCTATATAGGCATAAAGAGAAGCTTCAGCGCCGAACAGCCAGAGTGTCAGCAATCCTCCAAGCAGCGCCACTGGCAATGACGAAAGAACCGTCAGCGGATGCAGATAGCTCTCGTAGAGAATAGCCAGAATCACATACATGACGAACACAGCAACCAGCATCAGGACGGCAAGATCAGAAACGGTATTTTGGAACGTGAGCGCCTGGCCTTGAAGGCCTCCGTGCACCGATGGAGGAAGGATCTCATTGGCCGAACTCTCGACGAACTGTGTTGCCGGACCGATGGCATAGCCGGGTTTCAGATTGAAGAATAGAGTCACGCTGGCAAATTGATTGGTGTGGTTGACGCCCTGCGGTCCAATAATCGTGTGCCAAATGGTTAGCGCGCTGAGCGGAACCATGCGCTGGCCGTCGTCGCTTTTGATGTAGAGCTTACTCAGGTCCTGCGGGTCAGCGCGCTTGTTGTCCGCAACCTCCAGGATGACCTGGTACTGGTCAGTAGGCTGCTTGATCAGGTAACTGTAATTCTCGGAATAGGCGTTATGGAGCAGCGTGAGAATCCGGCTCTCAGAAACGCCATAGAGCTTAGCTTGTTCGCGCAGAATATCAATCTGCAGATTGGGCGTGTGGTTGAAAAGATCGGAATTCACGAACATGAACCCGGGATACTGGTACATTTTCGCGGTCAGCTTGGCCGCGGTAGCGTACACCTCATTGCCATCGATTCCGGAAAGCGTATAAGCGAATTCTCCCTGTACGTTGGCCGTTGCGCCCGTACTGATTTCCAGCGCCGGGTTGGGTTGCAAAAAGGCCATCACCCCAGGAATTGTGCTGGCGATTGCACCCATCTCCTGTCCGGCCACAGCCTGAATCGGCGCGCGTTCTTTTGGGTCTTTTAGAAAGGAAATCAGAAATGCCTGGTTTGGGGGCAGGAATGCGCTATTACCGCTCATGGTAAAAGTGCTGCGCACCGCGGGATTGGCACGTATGATCTTTTCTGCCTGGGTTTGATAGGCATGCATCTGCTCCGGCGACGTTCCTTCCTGTGCTACCAATACACCGCGGATAAACGAGCTGTCGCCGACTGGCAAGAACGATTTCGGCACCTTATAGAAGAGGTAGCCGGTGCCAATAAGGCAAATAACCCACGTAACGGCTGAGATCCAGCGATGACGAAGAAAGAACCACAGCGACCGGCCGTAGAGATTGAGCACGCGATGTTCGGCGGCCCCGAAGACACGCTCCATCCACGTTTTTTTCGCGCCTTCGCCGCGATCGCGCAACAGCCGTGAAGTCATCAAGGGCGTGAGCGTAAGCGAAACGATGCCGCTGGCTAGAATCGAGATCACAATCGTGATGGAAAACTCGCGGAAGATGCGTCCCATTAACCCGCTCATGAAAACCAGCGGGATGAACACCGCGGCTAGCGAGATAGTCATGGCCAAAATGGTGAAGCTGATTTCTTTGGCTGAGTTCAGCGAGGCTTGCAATGCACTCTGCCCTTGCTCCATCAACCGAACCGTGTTCTCGAGAAACACGATCGCATCATCTACTAGAAACCCAATAGCGAGGGTGAGCGCCATCAAGGAGAGGTTATCCAGACTGTAGCCCAGAACACTCATCGCAATAAAGGTCAGCAACAGGGAAAGGGGCAATGCGACGGCGGGAATCAGCGTGTCCGTGGCCCGGCCAAGGAAGACGAAAATCACCAGTACCACCAACCCAAACGCGATGTAGAGCGTGGACTGCACATCCTTGATGCTGCTCACAATTGTCTGGGAGCTGTCATAGGCAGGCACCATCAAGACAGAACTGGGAAGCTGCGACTGAATACTCGGGAGCATGTCGCGAACCGATTTCGCCACGTCAACGGCATTCACTCCCGCGCGACGGAACACTGCGACCACGACCGTTGCGTGGGGTTCGGGATGTCCGCGGACCCAAAAGCGCATATCGATTCGTTCGTCCTGTACGCCTTGCGTCGCCGTGGCAACATCTTTCAGAAAAGTCGGCGCACTGTTGGTCTGCCCGACGATTAGGTTGTTGTATTCGTCCGCGGTTGTAAGTTGACCTTGCGGCTGCAATAGGAAGCTGCGATTCGGGCCGTCCAACTGCCCCGCGCCGGTATAGTTGGTGCCGTTCTTGATGGCAGCTGTCAGGTCATCTAACGTGGTGTTTCGCACCGCCATGGCAGACGGGTCAGCCTTGATCCGTATTGCCGATCGCGTGCCGAACACTGACACCTGACTGACCCCGGGCAAGATGCTGATGCGCTCGCCCACCTGGGTATTGGCATAGTCATACAATTGCCCCTCTGTGGCCGTATCACTCACCAGGGGGATATACATGATCGGCTGATCATTGGGGTTCGTCTTGGTAAACGTCGGCGGGCTCGGCAGATCGACCGGAAGCTGTCCTTGTGCGCGTGTAATGGCCGCCTGCACGTCGGTGGCTGCGCCATCCAAACTCTTGGAAAGATCAAATTGCAAAACAAAGCCCGAATGCCCCTGCACGTTGTTAGAGGTCACCAGTTCAAGGCCGGGGATTTGCATAAACTGGCGTTCCAGCGGCGTCGCCACGTTGTTGGCCATGGTGTCCGGAGTCGCACCCGGATAGCTCACTTGTACCTGAATCACCGGATAATCGATCGCCGGAAGATCACTCACCGGCAAGCGGAAATAAGCAAAGACTCCAAAAAGGATGACCGACACAGTCAGGGCGACGGTCATTACAGGACGGCGGATAAAGCGCTCAGAGAGATTCATCAGTATCCTCCACTTTGAGCGTTCTCTTTACTGGGAGTTCCTGGAGCGCCAGAAGCGATTCGCACTTTGCCGCCAGGCCGAACCAGCATTTGACCAGCAAGCACCACACGCTCGTTGGCCGCGAGTCCTTCTGTGACGACCACCTGCTCACCCTGCCGCTGACCTAGTTTCACGGGACGCAGTTCCGCAGTGTCGTCAGGTTTCACTACGTAAACAAAAGTCCCCTGCTGGCTGATCTGAGTGGCTTCACTGGGAACGAGTACGGCAGCCTTCTCCGTGGTCAGAACCAGCTTCACATCGACGAACTGCCCAGGCCAGAAATGTCGGTCCGGGTTGCTGATGGTCGCCCGCAAGTTAACGGTGCCGCTGCCGTTTTGCACCGTGTTGTCGAGAAATTCGATCTTGCCGGTTCGGGCTCCGCCGTCCGGGTCAGACGGGAGCCGCACCCGCGCCTTCAGACCACCGCGAGCCATCTGTTTTTGGACCTCAGGAAGATCGCGCTCCGTAATGGTGAAAGTCGCATAGATTGGATCCACGCGCTGTATGGAAAGTAATTGAGTCGCATTCGCCTGCACCACGTTTCCGGCGTCAACTAGACGCGCGCCGGCACGGCCGTCAATAGGAGAATGAATGTAGCAGTACTCCAGGTTCAGCCGGGCGGTTTCGAGAGCTGCCTCAGCAGCCGCCACCTGTGCCTGGTCCACGTCAACCGTGTTCTTCTTTGTATCGAAGTCCTGCTTGGAGATTGCCCTGGTACCGATAACTTCCTGGTCGCGGGAAAATTGGATCTTCGCGAGATCGAGCGCCGCTTTCGCCTGGGCCAGGTTGGCCTGGGCGGAATCAAGCTGCGCCTTGTACGGCCGGGGATCGATTACAAAAAGTAACTGTCCCTTCTTAAGGTTCTCGCCATCCTGAAAGCGCCGTTCTGTAACGCGGCCCCCAACCTGCGGCGTCACCGTTACAGATTCGTAGGCAACGTTCTTGCCTATCTCATCCAGGTATTGGGGAACGTCTTGTGCTGTGGTTTGAACCACGGTTACAAGCGGAGCGGGCGGCCCAGCCGGTCCCGCCGCCTGGACGTTGCTTCTGTTGCATGCGGCAAGTGGAAGCACCATCAGCAGCGCGGCGGAAAAGCCCATACTTTTGTAAATATTTGAATTATTCCGTTTCATCGTTCGCCTCTTAATCTGAAAATGATCCGT
>DASXIL010000156.1:0-3212 GCA_036497985.1 Candidatus Angelobacter sp.
GGATGCGACTACCGTATTGCTTGGCGTTTTCGTCGGCGGAGCTGCAACGTAGATATCCGCCGGCGACCCGCTAGTGCCTGAAGTATGCTGTGCAATTTCCGGACGGGCAGTAGCGCCGGAATGTCCTGAAGGGCTGGCGGCAAATTCTCCCGGGCGATTGCCTTCAGGAACAACTAACGGAGCACTGGGCGCGACTGGCTGCGCATTGAGGACCAACATCTGGCCCAGCGCTTTTTCTCGCGCGGCATTTCCGTTTACCACGGGCGATGCAGGCGGCACAGCTGCTGCCTCTTGCGCGGGCAATCCAAGATTTCCGAGATTGCGGCTTGCCGCTGCGGGAGCAGGGGGCGCAACCTGCGGCGCGGCCATCGGCAAAGATTGGATTGCGTGGCTTGCGGCTGCCTCTTGCACTGGCGCGGCCACCTGCGGAGGAGCTTGCGCGGGAAGCTGAAGAGCGTCTGGCTTGCGCGCTGTGACGTCGGGTGCAGGTGGAACGACGATGGCGCTGTCGTTGTACAGTGGCAGAGTCGGCAGCGCTCGACGGCTGGCCGGCGCTTCGGCAGGAGCAGCCACTTCCGGCCGCGCTGCCGGCGGAAACAGCAAAGGTCTCAGCCGGCTCTGCGCCATGGGTTGCGCCGGCTCTGTGATCTGCGGAACATTTACCGGAAGCATCTGCATGGGATGGTTTATCGCAATCGGAGCACCGGGAATTCCAGTCGAGGCAATCAGATTCGGCAGCGGCGTATCCTGCTTCAGCGTTAGCGTGCTTGGCTGAACGATTGTTTGCCGTGTGCTGATGTGGTTTTCGTTTGTCACCACAATCTCCTGCGGCGCCAGCTCCGGATCAGCCTTCTGTGGACGCGCTCGCCGCGGTGGTTCAGGCTTTCTGGTATTCACCGGCGGCAGATATTCAGAAACTTGGTAATGGACTACCGTCTGGTTGGGCGGAGCTTGCGGCAAAACCTGCGGTTGGTTCAGCCAAGCCAGATTCAGAGCGTAAATCGCCATGATAACCAGCGCATGCCCCAGAAATGACTGCCGCGCGGCCTTCCACGCCACCGGACGGTTTACCAGGGCGTCCGGCCAATATTCGCCGGGCGCGGAGCTGATCCACACCGGCGGCGGCGCTTTGCGGAACAAATCACCTAGATTCCGCGTGAAGATGCGCAGCCACGGCTCGGGCTCCAGCACAAAGCCCAGGCCAGCAGTAGGACCCGCAACTGCTTCATTCCGGAGCGCTTTTTTGGCCGACTGCATTTCGCTTGTTCCCGGTGCTGAGAACGATTATATCTTTATTACTAGATGGCCCATCCCATGCTTTTATCCCGAAAGGCCCTGCTCCTGCTCGCGCTAGGCCTGCTTGCGGCGGTCTGCCAAGCCCAGGCCGGACTGGCCACGCGCGGCCAGAACAAAGCCGCGCAGGAAGACAGCGCCAATGCCACGGCGCCTCATGCCGCGGAAGACATTTCCGGCATGTACAGCTTTGTGAAAGAAGGCGAGTTCCTCCAGATCACGCTGGATAAAAACGGCGTCACCGGATACATCTCGCGCATGGGCGATTCCGACAGTGACAACGGCGTCTTTCTTGACCAGTTTTTTGCCAAGGCCGACGTCCAGGGTCACGACGTTTCTTTTACTACTCGCCCGCTGCACAGCGTCTGGTATGAATTCAAGGGCAAGTTCAGCCGTGGTCCGGGTAAAACCAAGTGCGACGACGGCTATTACGTCCTGCGCGGCACGCTTAAGGAACTCACCAGCAACAACGCCGACAAAACCGTGAGCTCACGCTCGCGGGAAGTTGAGTTCAAACTGCTGGCGCAGCCCCAGGACCCCGAGGACGCTCCTCCGATGAAGAGCAAGAAGGCGAAATAGCCCAATCGAAAAGCAAAACCTTTGAAACACAGAGGAACGGAGGAAGCGGAGGATATATATAAGCTTTCTTGGATATTCCAGTTTGCGGCCTGGTCCCGGCGAACAAAACGTTACCATTTGTGCAGACAGACCACTCTGATGAAGCCTGCCATCCTCTGCTTCCTCAGTTCCTCTGTGTTTCAAGCGTTTTGATTGGGTCTTAAGAAGGATCAACTTTCCAGAAATATCCAGCGCGGAACGGCGGGTTTCTGCCTTCAGTAAAGAGCCGTATGGAGGAAACTGAGATGTGCACGCCGGTCATGTCAATGCCGGCCAGATCAAGACGGTCCCAGGCCTCAACCACGATTCCCTTTTCCATCACGCGGTCCAGTAGGTCGCTTTCGCTGGCAAAATCAGAGCTCAAAAGCATCGCACAACTCCCCTCGACTCCTCAGTATGTCTGGGTAAAGCGGCGCAAAACCTTTGGCAGCCATCTGCCAGGGAAACAGCAGTTGCAATAACTATACGCCAAAGAATCCCGAGTAGCGGGAAAATCGCTGGACGATACGTAGGGGTAAACAGGGTGTTAAGGTGACGATGAACTTCATGGCGGGACGCCGTCCTTCCCCGCACAGTTCATGCCTTCCGACTGGCTTTGTACAAAAAAAGAAAACCTCACCCACGGATGAACGGATGACACGTTAGAGCGTGGTGTGATACTTGAAGCAGCAGCGGAGCAGATCCCTCACCAGCGCTGTCTCGCGTTCGCTCGCCAGCGGGATTCGGGATGGCGATTCGATAGGCTTGGATGGTGATTGAATGTTGCGCTTGACGCTGCCCAGGCAACCAGGTCTCTAGTGCCGCACCCTACGGGGCTCTGCATCTCTATTCCACATTCACTCCAGGGCTTCCGCGCCTGGGCTAGGCTCTTTCGCCTCCTACGGAGGCTGGGGCTTCAGGATTCACTCGCTTGGCTGTTTGGCTATGAACGGACGTGCGGCAGAAAGAAGTTTCAGTTGAACGGAGAGTTATTGCAAACCCGGAAAAAACCTCAGTGGCTGAAGCCGGACAATTCACAGCAGAGTACCGCAGGCATGAATGCCTGCTCCACCCCGTACTGGTGAAACGCTCACGCTAGACTGCCTACGCTGTTTCGCTTCCATGCAGGAGACATGGCCGGGACATGTCCTATTTCGTTATTGATTCGCTTCAAAGGTATGCGGTAGGATATGTGAGCCCTCAGGGGCGGAACGATGTTGATCTTTGAAAATTTAGCGTTCAGCGATCGGCACGCAGCGTTCAGCCAATTTGTGCCGCGCGGCTTTTAAAGCTTTGCGACCCTCTGCCTGCTTGGGATTGGG
>DASXIL010000157.1:0-1542 GCA_036497985.1 Candidatus Angelobacter sp.
CAAGTGGAATGGAGCGCCGCCCGGCAGCGTGAGTTTGCTCTGCTGCACTGCATTATCGGCAGCTTGGGCAATTGAAACAACTTTGTCCCCGGCTTCCTGTGCCACCAGAGTCACAGCCAGCAAAGGGAGAAGAGCCAGATACGCCAGTCGCCGGATCCTCATGCCTTTTTTTCTTCAAGGGTGGAAAGAAATTGGCGGGCTTCGCGCGCATTGTAGGTCTTGTTGTAGATAGGCGAGTCCGGCTCTTGCAGACGGCCGCCTTCACGAAGCGAGCCGGTATCGACGGCGGCAAAACCGATTTCCTCAATCAAACGCTCAACGATTTTTTTCGCTTCTGTATCATCACCGGACAGATAAATCGTATGGCGCTCATCGATCGGCAAATCTTTGCGGCCCCGGTCGGCCAGATGGACGTAATAAACGGTGTTGAAGGCTTTCACCAGCCGCGATCCGGGCAAGCGCTTAAGTACTTCTTCAGAAGAGGTGGACCCGCCCAGATCGTAAAACCCGCCATCGGGACGATAAGGGTTCATGGCGTCAATCACGATCTTGTTGCGCAGCAGTTCTGGTTCCGGCAGGGCCTCTGGCGAGCGCCACGGAACAGCGAGCAATATCACGTCACCAAAACGGGCTGCATCACGGATCGTCATAGCATGTGCCTGGGGACCAAGCTCGGTGATCAGTTCGCGCAGCGAATCCGGCCCGCGTGAATTGCTTACCGCGACGTCATGTCCGGCGGCCACAAACAGCCGCGCGGCAGCCGCGCCGATGTTACCTGCTCCTAGGATCCCGATCTTCATGCCATGCTCCCGTAAAAAATCCTTGCAAATTTCTAATCCCGCAACCATTAAAGCAGAAATTATATATGTTCAAGACTGAACAAATTGAAAGATTGGTTCTCCGTAAATCACTCAAAATGCTGTTCTTGTCTCGCGGTGCTCTGCTCTCGCGGCAAACATATTTTCTTTATTTCTTGGCGCGGATGCGTATAATCGCCGCAACCCGTGTCATCAGTGTTGACCTGTCCCGGCTTGCCGTGGATCAGTGGTGAGATTTTGAACCTACGCTGCCTGCCCTGCGCTGAAGCCTGACGCCCAGGCCCACTGAAAGTTAAACCCGCCAAGATGGCCGGTTACATCCACCACTTCGCCGATGAAATACAGTCCCGGCACTTTGCGGCACTCCATGGTTTTGGCTGAGAGTTCATTCGTGTCTACGCCGCCTGCGGTAACCTCAGCTTTCGCATAGCCTTCTGTTCCCGCCGGTGTGACCTGCCAGTTGTGCGCGAGCCGTTCCAGTTCGTCCAGCGCGTGATTACTCCAACCATGCGGCGTATACACATAAAGCCAGCGTTCGGCCAAGCGACTGGGCAATGCGGTGCGGAATGCAGCTTTTGCCGAAGCCAGATCGCGCCGCGCTTTGGGATCACGCAACTCAGCGGTCAACGCGCGCTCCGGCGCTAAGTCAAGCGAAACGGCCTCACCGGGTTTCCAGTAAGAAGAGATTTGCAGAATCGCCGGGCCGCTCAGGCCGCGATGGGTG
>DASXIL010000158.1:0-4716 GCA_036497985.1 Candidatus Angelobacter sp.
CAGGTAGCGTGGCCAGCGCATTGCTCTTATAGCGCAAGCCCGGCATCTGTACAGCTTCCAATTTGTTGCTCAAGTGAGCAAACTCCGCCAGCAATGCCAGATGTTTGTCCAGATTCTGGCTCCACGCTATCTCCTGCTTAACCGGCACCGTGCCCAGGCTGGCATTGGTGGTGAGCTGATCGCCGGAATGCAGGACCTTCTCTGCTCCGGCTTCGGCAACGCGCACTTCGCCTTCGATGACGGAGACACGTGAGCCCTTCATACCCGCGTTCACGGAAAATACTGTGCCAGTGACCGAGACGCGGCAATCCCGCGCAGCCACATAAAGATGACCGCTGGAGCGCTTGGCCGCCTGAATAATAATGTTGCCTCGTTCCAGTTGGATGGTAGTGTCCTTGCGGCCCATGGAAACGCCGAACTCGGCGCGCTCGTTCATCTCAATGACCGAGCCATCGCGCAGGCGAAGCATGGCATGGGATCCGCCACCGGTGCGCACCATCTGGCCTTCAGTGACTTCATCGCCCACTTTAAGCGATTGGTCGCCGCTATAACCTACGCGAGTGAGTACGCCGTTCAGGAATTCCACCCGGGCGCGCATACCCTGCGGGCCAGAAAAGAATTTGTCCTGCACAAAGTATGTTGCGACGGCAAAGATAATGATTGCAGCAGCGGCAGCTACCCAGCGGAAGCCGGTATTTGCTACCCGTGGAAGCTCCTGCTTCCATGGCGCAAGGTTGCTGCGCTCGCGTTTGCCGGTTTCAGTCTCGCGGCGGCAAGAGACACATTCATGCAGGTGGGATTCAACCAGTAATGCGCGCGCGGGAGCGAGTGTCCCGTTGCGATACTGCGGCAGCAATGCGCGGACGTCTTCACATCCACGGATGGAGACTACCTGCGCGGTGGAAGGAAAAGCTGCCTCCTGGCTAACGCGCTGCCACACGCGCTCCCCGGCAGCGTTCATGGTCTCTTGATCAGGCTGCTCGGCACGCATGGCGTTAAGCGTATGGTCGAGCTGTTCGCCTGGATTGATGGCGCGATTCTTTTCGTCGGGCTTCATCGGGTACCTCTCGTCAGTCCTTTAAAATCCTTCTTGAGTTGAGCACGCGTACGATGCAGCACCACAGCAACTACCGCAGCCGATGTATTCATAAGTCCGGCTATTTCACGATTGCTGTAATCTTCTATAAATCGAAGCACAAACATTTCCGCCCAGCGTGGATTCAGTTTCGCCAGAGCATGGCGCAACCAGTCCCGGAGTTCAGCCGAATGGGGTCCATGATCTGTTGACACCACTTCAGTCTGGTTCGGGTCTTCATCTAGGGAAAAGGTTTCCTTTTTCCCACGCAGCAAGTCCAGAGACGCGTTCACGGCGGACCGGTGCAGATAACCCGGAAGGTTGGAAATTTCCGGAAATTTCTCCAGCCGCACCAGCCGCAGAAAAACGGTTTGCAACACATCTTCTGCGTCGCTCGAATTGCCGGTAACGCGGTAGGCCGCCCGGTAAACGAGCTCTTTGTGCTCCAGAAATATCTGCTCCAGCCCGGGTGAGAAACTGTCTCCGGCCATGACTGCCATATTCGCCTGCGCTATTTGCATTGTGGCCTGCAATTTAGTACGGTGCTCCTCTCAAGATGAAAGACGAGAGAAGAACCCTGTTATTAACCGGAATCGCAAAATTATCATGCTTTGCACGTCCCGGCTGGCAATAGTTACGGCTGGGGTGGGGTATAAGTTCCGGATATATTATGGAAGTCTGGAATCAGTGCTCTGTGATCCAAGCTGCTGATATTGCAAAGCTTAGCTCTTCAGATTTTTTGCACATCCGCTCATGGGACAGATGAAATCGATCCAACTGCCGACCATTTTTAACGTAGCCGCCCATTTTGTCGACCGCCACATCGCCGAAGGCCGTGGCGAAAGAATCGCCTATGAATGCGGCGACGAGCGCGTCACTTATCGGCAACTTTTCGAACGGGTGAACCGCGCCGGCAATATGCTCAAGAAGCTGGGCGTCCGGCAGGAAGAACGCGTGGGTCTGCTGCTGCTGGATACGCCGGAGTTTCCGTACTGTTTCTTTGGCGGGATCAAGATTGGCGCCGTTCCCATCCCAATCAACACACTGCTGAAGCCGGGCGAGTACGAATACATCCTGAACGATTCGCGAGTGCGTGTGCTGATTGTGAGCGAAGCGCTGCTTCCGCAAGTGCAGGCCATTGACCGCAAAAATCTCCGCTACCTGAAGACAATCGTCGTCTTCGGCAATGCGCCGGAAGGTATGGAATCATTGCAACAGCTTCTGGATAGCAGTTACCCAGAACTCGAGCCGGAGGCGACAACAAAAGACGATGCGGCGTTCTGGCTGTACTCTTCCGGCAGCACCGGCTTCCCCAAAGGCTGCGTGCATTTGCACCATGATATGGTGGTCTGCGCCGAACTTTACGCCAAAGACATTCTGCACATCACGGAGAAAGACCGCTTTTTTAGCGTTGCCAAAATGTTCTTTGCCTACGGCCTGGGCAACGGACTTTATTTTTCCCTTTCCGTGGGCGCCACCAGCATTCTCTGGCCGGGATCTCCTTCACCGCCAAACATCTTTTCCGTGATTGAAAAGCACAAGCCCACGCTGTTCTTCTCTGTGCCTTCAAACTATTCAACGCTGCTTTCCTATCAGCGTGAAGGCGGGCCGGACTTTGATCTTTCGAGCGTGCGTTACGCGGTTTCCGCGGGTGAGGCGCTGGCCGCGACGCTTTATCATCGCTTCAAGGAACGCTTTAACGTTGAGATTCTGGATGCCATTGGATCAACCGAGGCGCTGCATATGTTCATCGCCAACCGTCCCGGCGCGGTGCGGCCGGGATCAAGCGGACAGATCATGCCCGGCTACGAGGCGCGCATCGTGGATGAAAACGGCAACGACTTGCCTGATGGCGAGGTCGGCAGCCTTTTAATCAAGGGCGATTCCGTCTGCGCGTATTACTGGAACCAGCACGAGAAAACTAAAGAGACTATTCAAGGCCATTGGATCCGCACCGGCGACAAATATTATCGCGATCCCGATGGCTATTATTGGTACGTGGGCCGCAATGACGACATGATGAAGGTCAAGGGCATGTGGGTCAGCCCCATAGAAATTGAGAATGTTCTTATGGAGCACCCCATGGTGCAGGAGGCAGCAGCTATTGGCAACGCTGACGGCAATAACCTGATAAAGCCGGCGGCCTATGTAGTGCTAAAGAAAGGCGCGAGCAATACTCCGCAAATGATTGAAGAGATACGGCAGCATGTACTCGGCAGGCTCGCGGCGTATAAATGTCCGCAGGTATTTGAAGTGGTGGCGGAGCTTCCCAAGACGGCCACCGGCAAGATTCAAAGATATAAGCTGCGGCAATCGACTCCTTCCACTGCAAATATCCCCGCAAAATAAGTTTGCAACTTCCAGGAACCTTTTCCGTTCTTCCGGCGTATATACAACGCAAGGAGGCGTGTATGAAAAGACTCCTGCCTTTCTTACTCGCGCTATCCGCGTCCCTGGTCTGGGGACAAACCAGCCATGAGAAACGTTATGAGCTCCGTCCCGATCCCAACTGGCCGCTGGAAATTGAACTTGGCTCCGGCGATTACCAGATTGTGGCCAGCGCTTCCGACAGCATTGCCGTTGTGTACGATGACAGTAATACAGAGGCTGTGCGCAAGGTAAAAGTGCAGATCGACTCAGGGCATGGGCAGAACCACCTCAAGATTGCAGGACCGAAATCGAATTTTCATGCCGTGATAGAAGTTCCGCGCAAGACCGATCTACGCATACGCATGAGCGCCGGCGGACTCAGCATTGGCGATGTTGAAGGCAACAAAGACATAGAGGTCGTGGCCGGTAACCTGGAACTAAATTCTCTCCGTCCTCAGGACTATGCCAAGGCAGATTTCTCCGTGCGCATCGGCGATGTCTATGGTCCCTTGTTTAAAACCACCAAGACCAGACTGCGCCAACCTTTCAGAACTGCAGGGCCGGGGAAATATCGCTTACATGCGCACGTAGGCGTAGGTGACATGACGTTGCGCACGAATGCAATCTGAGGCGGAGGTTCTATTCAATCGAAATGGCTGCGATCGCTCGTAGCGCCCTTCGCTATGGTGGGCATTGTGGCATCGTCTGTGTCGTGCGCCGGCCCACATCCGGCGGAGCATCCTACAGAAGTGGCGGAAATCGCTGGTGCTGCTTTCTCCGTCAGGATATCGGAGTTTCCGGAGGAGAACGGTGGCTTTGCAGCAGGCGCTTACTACCTCTTTGAGGGCCGTCCCCATGATGGCAAAAACTGGGTGACAGCCATGCAGTTCCGGCATGACGACCCTGTTCCGATACCAAAGCAAAACGTCAAATTCCTGACATCTGAGATCGCATTTGTATTTATGGGATGGAAATACTCTGTAACAACAGACGGTGGAAAGAACTGGCACCTCTGGAGCGCGGAAACAGATTTGACCGGGTGGAAGTGCTGCAACTACGGCCTGATTAATGCGGTTGAGCTATCGCAAAGCGGCAAGGGCAAGATGACACTGAGCCCAATTCAAGGGCACAGGGGAGAAGTTCCCGAACTTGTGACATCGGATTTCGGTCGGCATTGGACGCCCTTGCAATCGCACGATTAACCAGAATTGCACTTCGCATAGTCATTCGCCGGTTTGTACGAACGCTGCCATCCCACTCACATCGCCGAC
>DASXIL010000159.1:0-2342 GCA_036497985.1 Candidatus Angelobacter sp.
GGTGAACATGTGGTGAGCCCACACGCTCATGCTGACGAACCCGATCGCCACCGTCGCGGCAACCATGATTGGATAACCAAAAATGGGCTTACGCGAAAACACCGGAATAATTTCGGAAGCGAAGCCAAAACACGGCAGCACCAGCACGTACACCTCGGGATGGCCGAAGATCCAGAAGAAATGCATCCACAAGACCGCGGAGCCGCCCGCTTGTGTGTCGAAGAAGTGCGATCCGAGAAAACGATCCAGGGCCAGCATCACCTGAGCTGCGGTCAGCGGAGAGACAGCCAGGATCACCAGACCCGCCATCACTATATTCATCCACGCGAACAGCGGCATTTTTCCCAGCGTCATCCCCGGACAACGCAGGCATACAATCGTGGCGATCAAGTTGACGGCGGTCCCGATGCTTCCAAATCCGGATACCAGCAGCGCCATCGTCCAGAAATCCGTGCTGTGGCCGATCGAAAATGTTTTTGCGGTCAGCGGCGCATACGCGAACCAGCCCACGTCCGGCGCGCTCCCGGCGCCATACAGTCCGTAGCCTCCAACAAAGCTGAAGTACAGCAGCAATCCGCCAAACGCGGTCAGCCAGAAGCTGAAGGCGTTCAGGCGCGGGAATGCCATGTCGCGTGCGCCAATCATCAGCGGGATCAGGTAATTTCCGAAACCGAATAGAACGGGCATGGCCACGAAGAAGATCATCGTCGTGCCATGCATCGTGAACATCTGGTTGAAGAGTTGCGGCGAGACGAAATGATTGTGCGGGACCATCAGCTGGATGCGCATGATGGTGGCTTCCACGCCACCTATCACCAGGAACAATACCGCGTAGAGAATATAAAGGATGCCCAGGCGCTTGTGGTCGACCGTCGTCACCCAGGAATACAGAACTTCGCTCAGCGGGCGTGAGGGCTCTTCCGCTGCTGTCAGCGCAATCGACTCAGTCGACATTCGCTATCCCCTCGTTCTCATCGCAGCGTCTCCAGATACGCGGTCACCGCTTCCAGTTCTTTGTTCCCTAGATTCATCGCCGGCATCAGCGAACCCGGCTTGATGGACTCCGGATCGTGGATCCACTGCTTCAGATTTTCGTGCGTATTTGTCGCAGCCCCAGCCGCGATCGTATCGCGGCTCATCAGGTGCGTCAGGTCTGGACCAAAGCGTCCGTCGGCAATCGTGCCGGAAATCGCATGGCAATTGATGCAAGCGGTTTTTTCGAAGATTTGCCGCCCTGTGGTGACGGCATCCCCGGAATGAGCAGGCTGTTTTTCCGCGGCAATCCATTTCCTGAATTGCTCGGGTGATTCCACGTAAACCCGAAGCAGCATTTTTGCGTGTTGCGTGCCGCAGTATTGCGCGCACTGTCCCACGTACATGCCCGTTTCGCGAGGCTCGATCCACATGGAATTAGTACGGTTGGGAATCAGATCGGTTTTGCCCGCCAGTTGCGGTACCCAAAAGCTGTGGTCGGTGTCAGCAGAAAGCAGTGTGACAAACGTCGGTGTGCGCTGCGCGGCACTGCTCACCGGAACATGCAGCTCGTTTGCAGTGACAACTCCAAACCCGGGATAGCGAAATTCCCACCAGAATTGATGACCAATCGCGGTGACCTGAATCGTGCCGGGAGGCGGCTCCGCCTGCTGAATGGAATGAATTACGCGCGCCGTGGCAAAGAATAGCACCAGCACGATGAGAACCGGCACCACGGTCCACGCCAGCTCCACCTGATTGCTGCCATAAACCTGCGGAGGCTCTCGCCCGTCTTCGCCTGCACGGTGGCGAAACTTCACAACGGCGTACGCCACCAGCGAGAACACCACGATAAAAATTAGCGTGGTGATAATCAGGACGAACACAGACAGACGGTGAATCGAATCGGCTGGAGTCGACTCCGGTCTGAAAATTTCAGGAACTTGAGACGCTTGCGCAAAGGCAAAACAGGGTCGAGTGAAAAACAACGAGGTCAAAAGGAAGCAACTCCTTGGGACGCGTTTATTCCCAAGACCCGGTTTCGAGAATCGTATGGCACGTTGCTGATTCATAGGCGCACAAACGGGATGACGCTGGGCAGACAAGAAGGCGGAGTGAGAACGAGGGTTTTGCGCCCAGAGGGGACATAACCTACCACATTCGGCGCCCCCCTGCACAACCTAAATGCGAATATCGCGCCGTGAGCCTATGACTTGTGCATCGTTGCGGAGCGCACCATCGCATGCATCCTTACCGATTATTAAAGACTCCGTTTCGGGGCCGCTAGTCCGGATAGCCTTGTGGAAAACGCTGCCGCCACTCCCATGCGGATTGCACAATTTCATCCAGCGAAGAGTGCGCGCCGGCCC
>DASXIL010000160.1:0-3463 GCA_036497985.1 Candidatus Angelobacter sp.
CCGCAAGCATACAGAAGAGACATTCACCGGACCGGAGGAAGAATTTCTCGCCACGCTCGGCATGGTGTTTACGATCTCTCCTGCGCGCGCCAAAGACCTGGCCCGGGCGGAAGAGCTTACCAACCGCACCAATCAACTCAACACCACGGGACGCACCTTTTCCCAGGAAGAGTTGGAGGAACTGCGCTGCTCAGATCGCCATCTCCTGCTCATGTCTGAGTTGACTGACAAGTTTGGCAGTTATGGAAAAATCGGCCTTGCCCTGGTGGAATGCGATTCTGCAGTGTGGACGATCAAGCTGCTGCTTATGTCCTGCCGGGTGATGAACCGGGGTGTGGGCACGATCATGTTGAACCACATCCTCAGGAAGGCGCGGGAATCCGGGGTCCGGCTGCTTTCTGAATTTATATCGAATGATCGCAACCGCATGATGTACGTCACTTACAAATTTGCTGGATTTACGGAAATCGAGAACAGAGGAGGGATTCAGATTCTGGAACACAGCCTGGCATCGATTCCTCCAGTGGCAAATTACGTTTCAATAAGAGTTGAGACATAACAGCGACAGGCCACGGCCCCCTCGCAGCTGGCAAGGATTTGAGTGTCATGCGAACAGGAGGGAGTTCCGAAGCTGTTCTTTCCACGCGTTGGCCTAGGTAAAGGGCAACTCGTGAGAATGGGAGATTTTTAAAAGCATGAGCAACGAAGTTCACGGCGGAGAACCAAGTATCAATCAGGAGCGGATTTCCCGGCTCACTCCGGCCCAGCGCGAAATGCTGCAGAAGCGGCTGCGGGGTGAAGGGCCGCGAAGCGAGTCCAAAGCAGTCATCAAGCGGCGTCCTACCCTGGATTATCCAATCACTGCCGAGCAGGAACATCTGTGGCTGCTGCATCAGGTTGACCCGAATGTCTATTACTTCAATCATACCCATGCCCATCGGCTGAAAGGCGACTTAAACGTTGAAGCGGTGGAGAGCGCCATCAATGAAATGGTGCGCCGCCACGAGAATTTCCGGACAGCGCTCCCGGAAATTGACGGCAAGCCCAGGGCGGTCGTCGCTCCCCAACTTAAGATTCCGCTGGAACGGGTTGAAGTCCCGGAGTTTCCCGTGGAAGACCGCTACGAGCGGTTGCAGGCACTCGTTACAGCCCATACTTGCCGGCCTTTTGACATCCTGAATGGCCCTTTGATTCGGGCGATTCTTTTCCGCGTGACTGAACATGAGCATGCAGTCATGCTTACTCTCCATCACCTCATCACGGATTTTGTTTCCTATGATTTGGTCGATAACGAGTTTTTTGCTCTCTATGAGGCTTTTTCTCGCGGATTGCCGTCCCCTCTTCCCGAGCTGCCGGTTCAGTTCGGCGACTTTGCTTACTGGCTCGACCAATGGATGAAGTCTGAAGAAGCCGCCAGGCAGACTGACTATTGGCTGCGTAAACTCGCAGACCTGCCGCGCCTTGATCTGGTAACGGACATGCCGCGTCCGCATACCCGGAGTTTCAGCGCCGTGCGCCTTGTGTGGACGCTGCCGGACGCGTTGTGGGTGCAGTTCAAGCAGATGGCCATGACCGAAAATGTCACTCGATTTACGGCCGTTCTAGTGATCTTTGCCATGTTCCTGCGGGAGTATAGCGGCAAAGATGACATTCCCATTGCCACCCCTGTGAGCAGCCGTAAGCATCGGGAAACCCAGCCTGTGATCGGCTACTTTCTCAATACCATTGTGTATCGCCTGGATTTGTCGGGCAATCCCAGCTTTCGTGAACTGTTGCAGCGCACGCGCGTTATCACACTGGAAGCCATGGCAAACTCTGATTTGCCGTTTGAAGTTCTGTTGAACAAGCTGCAGACAGATCGTGATCCCAGCCGGGCGCCGCTGGTGGATAGCTCGTATGCTTTTGGCAACGATCACAAGAAAGCGGAAGCTCCCGCCGGCATGGCATCAGTGGAAGAATTTGATGCTTTTTACCAGTCAGGCTGGCTGGACGTGAATCTTGGAGTGAACGATAACACCGACCATGCCGTCGTGGTTTTTGACTACCTTGTCGATCTCTTCTTGCGTTCAACAGGCGAGCGGATGCTGCAGCATTTCCAGCGCTTGTTCGAGCAAGCGACGGCTGATCCGGGCAAGCGACTGAATGATTTCCTGCTGATCAATGATCGTGAGCGGCAACAGATTCTTACTGATTGGAATGACACTGCCGCACCTTATCCCTCTACGCAGACAATTCAAAATTGTTTTGCCGCGCAGGTTTCAAGGGCCGAAAGCGCCATTGCTCTTCGATCATCGCAGGCGGAGTTGACCTACGGTGAACTGAATAAGCGAGCAAACCGTCTTGCTCACAGGCTGATCAGCACCGGTGTGAAGCCTGAGACTGTGGTGGCCATCCTGATGGAACGGTCCGTGGACATGGTAGTTGCCACGCTTGCGGTGTTGAAAGCCGGCGGTGCTTATCTTCCGCTGCACCCCGCGTATCCACTTGAGCGCACGCATCTGATCATGGAAGAGGCAGATGCATCTGTGCTTCTGCTCGACCGTGCCACCGCAAGCTGCGGGCTTGCTCACACCCAAGTTATAGTTGTCGATGACGACCCTTCTCTGGCGGCGGAGGACGATGGCGATCCCGCTGTCGCGGTCCATCCCGACCAACTTGCCTATGCCATGTACACTTCGGGATCCACCGGCACTCCCAAAGGGGTAGCCGTAACGCATCGCAATGTTCTCAGCCTGGTATTTGACCGTAGCTGGCGAGAGGGAAGCCTGGAAAGAGTGCTGTTTCATTCTTCCAATGCTTTTGACGCTTCAACATTCGAGATGTGGGCCCCGTTGCTGCGAGGCAAACAGGTCATTATCGCGCCGTCCGGCGAGTTGGATGCTGCCGCTTACAAGCATTTGTTCCAGACAGAGAAGGTCACGTCTACGTTCCTCACCGCCACCCTTTTCAATGCGCTGGTGCAGGAGGCACCGCAATGCTTTTCCGGTGTTCCGGAGATTTGGGCGGGCGGCGACGTTGTTTCGGCTGCCGCTGTCCAACGGCTGCGCCAGCATTGCCCTGAGACCCTGGTGTGCAATGGCTATGGGCCAACGGAAACCACAACGTTTGCCACCCACTATGCGGTGTCCGACCCGGAAAAGTTGACCGGCAATGTTCCCATCGGCCGTGCGATGGACAACCACCAGGTCTATGTTCTGGATTCGGTTTTCAAGCCGGTTCCAGTGGGTATTCCCGGTGAGTTGTTTATTGCCGGCGCCGGAGTGGCACGTGGATATCTGGGACGGCCAGATCTTACGGCAGAGCGTTTTGTTCCAAATCCCTTCGGCAATCCCGGCGAACGCATGTATCGCACCGGTGATCGAGTGCGTTGGAGGGAAGACGGGCAGATCGAATTCCTGGGACGAACCGACCAACAAGTCAAGCTTCGCGGCTATCGCATCGAGTTGGCAGAAATTGAGGCGGC
>DASXIL010000161.1:0-5400 GCA_036497985.1 Candidatus Angelobacter sp.
AACGCAACCACTGGAGTAGAAGCCGGCTTCTTTGGATCGGCCGGAGCAGCGGCTGCCGCAGGTTGAGCTACTGGAGCTGCGGAGGCCACGGTCATGTTCACGGGAACACGGTCGCCAAGGTGCGGGCTGATCAGGTTAGGAATATCTTTCTGGCGCGTCTCCAGAGCGTTCATGAAAAGCTTCGCGGTCGCGAGTTGATCTTTGTAAGGCGAGTTCTGCAAGAGTTCATTCGCCTTGGCGTTGGCAGCGTCCTCTTCAGCTTGCGTGCGTGCGAAGCCGAAGTGACGGAACGTATCTTTTTCGTCGAAGAGCAGGCGATCGAAGAAGGCGTACTGTCCATCAATGCGGTGGCCGAGAACCACGTGAGACAACTCGTGCGCAACCATCGTGGCCAGGCTGGCTTCATCCGGCAGCACGTCGATCAAGCCGCGGCTGAACACAATCGTGTGGCCGATAGCAAAGGACTCCAGCGTCGAGGTCAGCAGCACGCGGCAACGAACTTCGGGTTGGAGGTCAAGATTATTTGTAACTTCGAGGTTGTTGACGACGGTTTCGAGAACCTTATCCACTTCGCCCGCGGGAGCAAGCAAGCCGAGGCGCTCAAGGCGGTCCACAACGTTATCTTCCGCCTGACGATCCCAATCGCGCTGGGCCATCACGGGGTTGATGTCATTCGCCGTCGTGGTCTGATCCTTAACCGGCGTCTGCGACTCGATCAGGATCTTGCTGAGTTCCTGTTCCTGCGACGAATGCCCGAGGTTGTATCCCCAGAGACGCGTCTGCGCTTTGAACGAGAGGCGCTTGGACAAGGCAAAGTTCAAGTCAGACTCTTCGCTGTAGATGAACGCCGGCAGCCACAGGTTCGGGCCGGTGTTCACGCGCCAGCTGTCAAAATGGAAGTAGTAATTGGTGCGCGAGCTGCCGCTGTATGCACCATTGAACCGGACAATGTGGAAGTCCTGATCTTCGACCCAAATGCGGCCGGAGAAGCGTCCCCTGCCCGACTTTGCCAGGGGCGTGACGTCAAATACCAGCGTCCGGACTTCGCCGAGAAATTCGCGGCGAACGTAGTCAAATTTATAGTGCTGCTTATCGAAGCCGTTGTTGTCCAGGTAAATCATCTGCAAGAAACCTTGCGGCAGATATTCCATGGACAAAGACAACATATCGCCAATTCCGCTCAGCATCTTTTTCTTGGCGCCATGGTTGTCATTGCCGTCCGTCAGAGGATCGAGAGAAATGCCCTTTGCAAGAACCGCCCGGCCAAGGAAATAACGGTCGCCCGCCGGGACGGAACCCAGTTCATTGTCTCCCCTGAGATTCTGAATGTACGTTTCCACCAGAGGAGTGAAAGGCTTAAGAGCGTTCATCTCAGCCTGCTCCGTGGTGACGATCTTATCCACAATCTGGTCCAAAGCAGTGTTAGGTGAATCAGCCGCATGTAGTGGCAGAGCACCCAACGCCAGGACCACCAGCACCGTCTTGAAAATGCGCATATCCCCTCCGAACCTCAATTAAAAGTCAGTATGCGATTTGGAACACAATATGAACCACAGCTGGGAAGTCGACAGCGTGCCCATTCGAAAGCGCAGGTTTAAATTTAATTTGCTGCGCTGCTCGTGTCGCTGCTTCGTCCAAACCGTGTCCCAGTCCTTTAACTACCCTGTTTACTTGAACTTCACCGCCGGATGCCGGGAATACAACTTCCAGCAGAACCTCACCTTCCAGGTTCAACTTAAGAGCTTCCGCTGAGTATACCGGCTTCGGTTTGGACAAGATTACGACCGGTTCAACCGCCGGTGTATCTTCCACTTTCTTCTTAGGCGTCTGAGCAACCTGGTCGTTGGTATTCGCAAACCCGGCGGTTTGGACGGATCCGCCACGCTTGCCGCCAGATGGTTCAATCGCAACACCGTTACCAAACCCAGTGCTTGCTACCACACCACGCTGTCCATTGGCACCACCTGAGCCATTGCCGTAACCCGGCCCTGGTGGTAGAGCTGCATCGCCAAACTGTCCAATATTTGCCCGTTTGTTCGGGTTGCTGGGGCCAGAGACTCCCTGAGGATCGCCGAACCCGCCCGTTTGTACTTTATCGACCGGTACCGACTTCGTAATCGTCGGAGTCGCTGAACTGCCGCTGGTCATCAGGCCTGTTTTCACAGGTTCGCGCGGCCGTGCAGGCTGGCTGGAATCCACTTTCAGATTCAAGGGCTGGAACGTGTCATTAACTTTCGGAAGCTCAGCGTCCACTTGGCGCGGCTTCACCTTGGGCGCCTCGATCTTGGGCGCAAAATATTTTGCTACGTCGATCTTGGGAGGTGCCGTCCGCTCCACCGGAGGCGGAGTGGGCTGTACCTTCGCCACTTTCGGAACTGCGGGTGGTTTCGGTTTCGGGGGCGCCGGAATATCTAATGGCGGCCCTGCAAGATCCGTCACCATATACATGGCTCTTGGGATCATTTGCTGCGGAAACAAGAGTGGCACGGTGACCAGGAACGCTACGATGCAAATTTGAATGATGACGCTGGTTCCCAATGCGCTCATGCGCGGCTTGGTCTCAGGCAAAAGGGCAAAACGCGCGCTCACAGGCTTGTTACCCACCATAGCCTTCCAGGCTTGTGGGTCCCTGCCAGACGAAGGAGGTCCAGAACGAATTTGGAGACTCCCCTGCGAAAATTGTTGCACTGTGGTTGTCATATCGTCTCGTCGCCTAATTAGAGATCTGAGCGCGTAGAGACAGCGACCACCTGTGTGTAGACAGGAGCAAGGCTGGCGCTGCCGCGTGCTCATTCAATGTACTGGGCTGGGCTGGGGGTCTGAATAGGACTTTTGTACTATTGTTGCCTAATAGCCACCTGATCGAATGGCCATCCGAGGGGGTAGATGGCTTATTGCCTCGATCTCGGATTGGAGACACTTTGACCATGTTTCGATCAAATCCGACCCACTGCGGTTAACCTAGATCAATCGAGTAATCCAAATGCAGTGTAGCACTGCCCTCCATGCACAACAAGAACCCAAATTAGATTGAAAGGTTGCACGGAATTATCCAAAAACGGGCCTGAAACATTCACGTGGGGAAACAATCGAACTGCAGCGATTCCCAAACCATTCTCATTTAAAGTAGGATGATCCCACCCAATATGACACCAATTGTCATTCACACGGACCGCCTGTTCACCCCGTTCGATGAGATCCAGGACGCGATCCTGGTCATTCGGGGGAGCAAAATTACGGCCATGGGGCGGCGAGGAGAAGTCGAAACACAGCGCGGGGTTCGTGAAATCAATGCGCGCGAAAAAATTGTAGTTCCCGGTTTTGTGGACGTCCACATCCATGGCGCAGGCGGCCACGACGTAATGGAAGGCACGCAGGACGCGTTGGAAGCAGTTGCCGCTACGGTTGCCGCACATGGGACGACCTCGCTTGTGGCAACCACCGTCACGGCCAGCGAAATTGAAACGTGTCACAGCGTAGCCGGCATTGCCACCTATATTCTGCGCTCCTGGGAATGTGCGCCCCGTGAACTGTCCGCCGAAATTCTGGGAATCCATTTCGAGTGACCGTTTATCAGCAATACGCGACGCGGCGTGCACCCATCCAAGTGGATCGCCGTGCCTTCCAGCGAAATTCTCGGCCAGATCCTCAAAAAGGCGCGCGGCACCGCGCAAATCATCACGCTCGCGCCGGAATTACCCGGAGCGCTCGATTTAATTGCGGAAGCGCGCAGGGCGGGCTTGGTGATCTCGCTAGGGCATACGGATGCCACATACGAGCAAGCGATGGCCGCGATTGAGGCGGGCGCCACGCATGCCGCGCACGTCTACAATGCCATGCGGCCATTTTCACATCGCGAAACCGGCGTGCTGGGCGCTGTGTTGACGTCGCCCAAAGTGAGCGCCGAACTCATTGCAGATGGAGTTCACGTGGATGAAGCAGCTATGCGCATCCTCGTGGAAATGAAAACGTCTGAGCGCGTGATCCTCGTAAGTGACGGGATTTCCGCCACAGGCATGCCGGACGGCAGATATCAGCTGGGGAAATTTGAAGTGAAAGTTTCCAAGGGCGTGGCGCGGAACGCGGAAGGAAAGCTTGCCGGAAGCACGCTGACGCTCGACCGAGCGCTGCGAAACATGGTCGCGCTTGGCGTGCCTTTCCCTGCGGCGCTGCGAATGATTACTGCGAACCCTGCGCGGCAGATCGGACTCGCAGCACGCAAGGGCACGCTGGCCGTGGGAGCGGACGCGGATCTGGTTTTGCTGAATGACAAGCTGGAGGTTTCTGGCGTGATGACCAAAGGAGTGGGCTTGAACCTGACGAATTAAATTTGCCGATTGCGTATCTCGATGCAGGCAAGATCCTGTGAGTTAGAGTTGCTAGGAAAATTAGACTTCCTGATGATGATTAAGGGGCATGGAAAAAATTCAGAACTGCGTGGTCTTCAAAACGAACGCATTTAATACGACAGTGCGGAGAGATTATTTCATCAATCCAGCATGCTTCGGCGATGACGCCGCGCGGTGGATTATGGTGGAGTTGGGAATTCACGGATTTCATACCGACGTAGACCCGAGCCAGGAAGATTTTGGGTGGTTTTTTACGTTTAAGGCCGCAGGCGTCAGTCACCATGCCGTGATTGGCTACAGGCCGGGAGCGTACGGCGGCGAGGGTGAATGGATTTGCTGGGTAGAACGCAGGGCCGGGCTGCTTGGGAAAATGTTGAAAATGACCAAGGAAATCAAGCCAGAAGCGGCGAAAGCGATTCAGAACGTTTTGTCATCATCCCCGGCGGTAAAAGTCGTAAAGTTTTGCGATGTCCGCGAGTTGTAAACAATTCTCTGTATATTCAGAAAATTTGATTCGGCGGGTTTCACCTGTAATTCTCACGAGCAACCGTAGGGGCACGGCATGCCGTGCCCCTACAACCTCACCGTCAGCAAAATTGAATATCATTTATCAATATGACCGTCGTGATAAAACGATGACTGTCGTGATAAAACGCGTTTGTGAGAATTTCGTGCTAACGATTCAGGGGGATGTTTAATTCGGAAGAGAGGATGTAGGGATCGAACGGGCTGCAGGCAAAAAAACGCTCACCGACTTTAATAGTGGGCACTTTTCTGCGGCCATTATTTACTTCCATCACCAGGTCTTCCGCGTCCGGTTCCTCATCGATATTTACTTCGACGAAGCTCACTCCGCGATCTTTCAGGAATTTTTTGGCACGGCGGCAATCCACACACCATCCCGTGCAATACATTGTGATTTGCTCCATGCAGTATTTGATTCTAGTGGCGTGAATACCGATTCCGTTAAGCTCAATGTCCTGCGGATGCGGAAGAGACAACAGGAGATGCGCCCGCTTTGGCTGCAACCTGCAACCGCGTCTGGGCACGC
>DASXIL010000162.1:0-5610 GCA_036497985.1 Candidatus Angelobacter sp.
GCCCCACTCTTGGTCTCTGTTTTAAAGGATCGTGTGTTCGAAGAAAGAGCTGCTAGCAAAGATAACCGCCTCAGGGAGAATTGGTGGCTTTTCAGGCGTCCCACAGTCGATTTGTATAAGGCAGCCTGGATGAATAGTCGTGTCTTTGTGAACGCATTTACAGCAAAGTACATAGCTTTTTGTAGCATTTCCTCGCGGCAGGTGTTCGCCAACGGCCTTAATGTCTTTACGAGCTTAGGTTGGCCGGAAGTGGGTGTCTTGCAGTCTTCTCTGCACGATTCGTGGGCGCGGGACAGAGGAAGCTATCTAGAGGACAGGCTAAGATATACGCCTACAGATTGCTACGAGACGTTTCCTTTTCCAAATCGCCCAGGACTGCTTGAGGTCTCTGGGGAGTCGTACCATGAGTTGCGTCGCAAGAGCATGATTCTTAGGAGAGAGGGGTTGACGAAGATTTACAACCGCTTCCATGATCCAAGTGAGCAGTCGAATGACATTCTCGATTTACGAATGTCGCGCGTTAGTCTGGATCGCGCGGTTGCAGTTGGATATGGATGGAGCGGCGTTGACTTAGGCCACGGTTTTCATCAGACCAAAGAAGGAGTGCGTTTCACGCTTAGCGAAACTGCTCGTCGTGCTGTGCTCGATGGATTGGTTTCTTTGAACCACCGCCGCCACGAAGAAGAGGTCGCCAGTGGCTTACATGAAAGAAAGGCTGGCACTGGCAAACGCGGTTCTGGCAAAAAGAAACTGGAAAAACCTACGGCCCAGGGTGAGCTGTTGTAGTCTGTAGAAATACTTTCACCATGACTCTAACCGTTACATCTCCTCACGCTGTCCGCGATGAACTTACCCGGATGGTAGTCCGCGACCTGCTTGGCCCCGCCGGGGGCGAGGACGAAGAGCTGGACAAGGACGAAGACCACGTCTATCAGCGCTATCTGATTGGCATGCTGGCACCCAAAGCATCAGAAGTTGCCGCCGAGCAGATGGACGAACTAGCCAAGGATGAAGACGAAGACGCTGAAGACGGCGCGACGGAGACGGGCGTGCCGGCAGGAAATACGTATTTTCCTTCGTCCATGGGCATCAGCTTTATTGCCGACCTTGAAGCCAAAGAAATTGTGGTGGAATGCGAGTGGGGACGCTATCTCCGCATCAAGAGTGAGACGCAGGTCAACAAGATCGGCAATCCGGCTACGGTCTGGAAGCGCGAGCCGGTCAAACCCGCGGCCATCACGCTGCCGCTGAAAGAGGGTTCGCTGGGAACCATTGTGCCGCATACGGCGCATCCGCTGGTGGTGGTCCAGGGCAGAATCAGAAAGACCAGCTACGGCTGGGTGGTGACCATCTTTCTGGTCAACCAGCAGGAAGAGCGCAAGGGAAACCGCGATCCCAAAGATGAAGTGTGGCTCTTCCAGCCGAAGCTGCGCGTCCGCGGCACGAATAACGAACCCATATTTGTTCAGCGCAAAGGAATAAAGACTGACCTCGCGAAGATGGACCCGCTGACCCGGGAAGAGATGGAGACCATGAGCATGGTCTATCGCCATCACCGGGAGTTTGCCACCGGTCATGGCGTTTCCATCCATGCCACGCTGCCGGAGCCGCTGGCGGAACACGCCACGATGGTTGAAACCGAGTGGGCGCCCGTGGGCGAGGTCCCGCAGCAGACGCCGCGCTCCGAAGCCGATGACGCCAACCTGAACGGCCTTACGCTGGACATGAAAGCGCTGTCTGAATTGCCGAAAACCGAACTGCTGGTGAGTTTGCGGAAGATTGAATTTGCTTATGGCATCTGGATTCAGGCCGAGAAAGCCAAGATCGCCAACCCGGCGGAGAAGCTGGCCGGACATGAGGCAGCGGCACAACGAGCCGTGGATGCCTGCGATCGTGCACAAAGAAGAATCAAAGCCGGCATTGACCTAATTGAACAGGACCCGGTGGCCGAAGAGGCGTTTCGTTTTGCCAATCATGCCATGTGGTTGCAGCGCGTCCATACGATCTTTGGCCGCAAGGTGCGGAAGAAAGAGTTGAAGCCATCTGACGGAACAGAGGGCGTTGACCTGCCTGCAAACCGCAGTTGGCGACTCTTTCAGCTTGCCTTTATTCTGTTGAACCTTCCCAGCACTACAAACCTGAACCATCCGGAACGCAGCCATGAGACGGATGCGATTGTCGATCTGCTGTGGTTTGCCACAGGCGGCGGTAAGACCGAAGCCTATCTGGGCTTGACGGCCTACACGCTGGCGATGCGCAGACGGCAGGGCAAGATTGAAGGCCGCGACGGCGACCACGGAGTTGCTGTACTGATGCGTTACACCCTGCGACTGCTCACGCTTCAGCAATTCCAGCGTGCAGCGGCTTTGCTTTGTGCCTGTGAGGTGATTCGCCGCGGTGACCAGGCGAAGTGGGGAACCACACCGTTCCGCTTGGGATTGTGGGTGGGCCGCAAGTCAACACCCAACACGCTCAAAGATGCCGCCGAATCGCTACGCCAGGGACGCGTAGGTGGCCGTCCGCCTATGGGTGGCACGCCGCACCAAATCACTTCCTGTCCGTGGTGCGGAACTGAAATCAAAGAAATGCACTTGAAGGTGTATGAAGCGCCCGGCGATATTGGCCGTTGCGTGACCTACTGCGGCGACAATCTGGGGCAATGCGAGTTTTCTGAAGCCAGGGCCCCCAAAGAAGGCCTGCCGGTGATGGTGGTGGATGAGGACATATACCGGCGTCCGCCGTCGTTGCTGATTGCCACGGTCGATAAGTTTGCCCAGATGCCATGGAAGGGCGAAACGCAGATGCTGTTTGGCCAGGTGAACGGCAATTGCACACGTCATGGCTTCCGGTCGCCCGAGATTGAAGACGCCGGCACGCATCAGGCGCGCAATGGATTGCCCAGAGCGCAGACTTTGCCGCATGGTCCGCTGCGTCCGCCAGACCTGATCATTCAAGACGAATTGCATTTGATTTCCGGCCCGCTGGGGTCGATGGTGGCACTGTATGAAGCAGCCATTGATGAACTGTGTACATGGGAAGTGAATGGCAGGCGTGTTCGGCCCAAGGTGATCGCGTCAACGGCAACGATCAGCCGCGCTCCTGATCAGGTGCAGAAGCTGTTTGTTCGAAAACTGGAGGTGTTCCCGCCGCGTGGAACAAATATCCAGGACAGTTTCTTTGCCCTTCAGCGTGAGGTGGGTGAAAAGTATCCGGGTAGACGGTATCTGGGCATCTGCGCTTTTGGACGGCGTTACCCGGTGGCGATCATCCGTACATACGTGGCTCACATGGCTGCGGCACAGGTTCTGTATGAGAAGTATGACAACCTGGCGGATCCGTGGATGACGCTGGTTGGTTACTTCAATTCCATCCGCGAACTGGCTGGTACACGGCGACTGGTGGAAGACGACATACGCGCCCGCCTGCGTGATGCCGACCAACGTGGACTGGCCAAGCGGCGAGTGAGGGCGGTGGAAGAACTTACATCAAGAAAATCCGGCACTGACATTCCCAAGATTCTGGAGCGGCTGGAAGCAAAGTTTGACCAGGCAATGGAAGCGCAACGTGCGCAGGAGAGGAAGGAAGGCAATCGCGCGAGTTCTCCAACTCCTTACGATGTTGTGCTGGCGACCAATATGATCTCCGTTGGCGTGGACGTGGACCGCCTGGGAATGATGGTGGTTGCCGGTCAGCCCAAAAACACTTCTGAATATATCCAGGCAACAAGCCGCGTAGGACGTTCAAACGCCGGTCCCGGGCTTGTATGCACTGTTTACAACTGGGCTCGACCACGTGACCTTTCCCATTACGAACGGATGGAGCATTACCACACAACCTTCTTTAAACATGTGGAAGCTCTTTCTGTAACACCGTTCTCGGCGCGGGCGTTGGATCGTGGGCTATCTGGAGTTCTGGTCGCCCTGATGCGTCTTCTGGAAGAACGCCTGAACGCGAATAGCCGGGCCGGAATGCTTCAGGATGGCGACGTACTGATGCAGCAGATTTTTGGCCAGCTTATCCAGCGGGCAGAGAATGCCACGCAAAGTAAACTGAGCAGTGAACGGGTCAGCAATATGTTGGAGAAACGCCGCGACGAATGGCTGAAGAGAGTGAACAGTCAGAGAGATTTTCAACTGATGTATCAGCCGGAAGGTGGAGCGACTGTGGGGCTGCTGGAGAGTCCATCCATCAAAGATTGGGACATGTTTACCTGCCTGCAATCTCTGCGTGATGTGGAAGGAACCGTGGACCTGATTCTGGATAAACGCGCAACCGGGTTGACTACAGACTAAACCATGAATGAAATAGGCCAAATTCGTCCCAGCCAGTTGATCTTTACATTTGGTGTGGCATCACTGATTGATCTGCCTAACATGTCCGGCCTGGTCATGGGGCTGGATGACTGGAATACACAATACTGCCGTGAGATCACCGAGGACCGCCTGCTGGCCGCTATCAAGAAACGTATGGGCGCCCAGGTGGCGCGATTGTTCCTGCCTCCCATCAAACTGGACGAAACTCAAAACGATCCCGGTGCGCCGGCCATTGGCGTACCTATTACGCCTTTTCCACGTTGGATGCGCTGCCCACTCTGTGACACGTTGGCCACGGTGGATTCCGGAGTTTTCAAATTGGTGCAGGATCAATGGCGGCCCGACAGGACGGAGTTCCGACATGAAGGGTGCAGCCGCGCCAGAGGCAATGTAAGCCCAACAGCATTGTCAGTGCGCTTTCTATTGGCGTGTCGCGAAGGACACCTTACAGACTTCCCGTGGATCAACTTTGTTCACAAGAACAATGTTCCCTGCAAGCCTGCGCAGTTGAGCCTCCGCGAATACGGCATTTCCGGTGACGCCTCAGACATTATTGTGAAGTGTCTTTCTTGCAACAGCGAAAACAGAATGGCCGAAGCCTTTGATGCCGGCAATATCTTTGCCTGCCCGGGGCACCATCCTCATCTGAGGCGTGTTGACGGCGACCGCTGTAAAGAAAACGCTAAAGCGATTCTGCTCGGCGCTTCGAACAGCTGGTTTTCTGTGTCTTTATCAGCGCTTTCGATTCCGCAGGCTACCGATCACTTGGCGAAACTGATTGAGGACAATTGGGATGAGTTGAAGAATGTGGAATCAGCGGAGGAGTTGCAGTTCTATAAGAAAAGACTGCAAACCTATCAGGCGCTGATTCCTTTGTTTTCAGATTTCAAGGAATCGGAAATCTGGGATGACATTGAAGCGAAGCGATCCGGCGCCGGGAGCGATGACCAGGAAGCGCCCGACATCAAACTTCCGGAATGGCGGGTGTTCTTAAATCCTGATTCTGCGATAGAGAATAAAGACTTCAAGCTGCGCGGATCGCCACCGCCCAAAGGCTTTGAAAAGAGCTTTGAAGATACCGTGCTAGTGGAGCGAATCCGAGAGGTTCGGGCCCTGTTGGGATATACGCGATTGGAGTCAAACTCTGACTTCGCAGAAATCACTGCGCTGGAAGACGCGAGGATCAGTCCAATTTCGCGAAATTCACCTACATGGCTTCCAGCATCAGAGGTCCGCGGTGAAGGCATCTTCCTCAGATTGAAAGAGGACGCTTTGCAGGTCTGGGAAGCCAAGGAAG
>DASXIL010000163.1:0-2563 GCA_036497985.1 Candidatus Angelobacter sp.
TATCCGTCGTCTGCAAAACTTCGTTGAGTTGCTGCAGCAGTTGGGCGCGCAGGGCAGCAGTCGCAGCCTTGGCGCGTGCCGCCTCATCTCTCGCGGCCTGTTCTTTGGCTTGCAGCGCAGCTTGTTCCGCTTTCTGCTGAGCGGATTGTGCGGCCGCCTCCGCCTTCATTTGTGCTTCTCGTGCCGTCGTAAGTTCGGCTTGTCGCTTGGCCTCAGCGGCAGCGGCAGCGTCGGCCTCAGCCTTGGCTTTGGCAGCGGCTGCGGTAGCAGCAGCATTTTTCTCATTCTGGATGCGTTCGGCTTCCTGGCGTTCCGCAGAAAGAGCCCGGGCGTCTTCTGCGAACTGGATCGTCTGACGGGCATCGGTAATGATCTTAGATTTATCCGCGTTTGAAGCTAGCGAGTTCTCCGCCATCTGCAGACTGGCGGTCGCCTTGGTCAGAACCTCGGGCGCGTACTGCTCCGCTTTTTGCGATTTGGCAATGTCCACGGCGTTGCGCGCTTCGTACATGTCCAGAGGAACTTTCTTAAGGTCTGGGGTCAACGCCAGGGGATTTCCCAATTTGGAGTATTGACTGCGTTTCATCAGCTTGTAATCGTTGTCGGGATAAATCTTGCCCTTGGTGTTCTTCTTTGTGTCGTTCTCCAACACCACGACTTCGCTGGGCAGCTGTACGGCAAAGTAGGGTTCGGCGGTAACAATCATCGCAAAGGTTTGTGATTGCGCCCTGGTGGACAGCTTGCCGTTTCCCTGTTTATCGATGGGAATCTCCGCAATATTGGTTGTGTTGCCGTCCGGAGTGACTGTCCACAGCACATACGTCAGAAATTCCGCGCCCAGCGTGGTCGGCTGTGGCATTGCGGTGACCTTAAGCTCAATGCTGGTGCCGCCGGTCTTGGCCTCCACTCTGGCCTCGCCGCTGGCCTGGGGCGCAGAACTGGTGCCAAGGAAAATTACCTTGGTTCCCCCGCCGCCCACTTCGTAACCGACAGCCTTGATGGACTTGCTGATCACATCCGCCGCGGGAATTTCTTTCTTGTTTTGTGCGACGGCCAGGCTGGCGGCAACGGCCAGCACACCACCAGCGCAAACTCGGATCCATCTGGAAATATTCATTTTGTTTTCTCCTGAGACCCAACCATTTCAAGCGTTGCTAGTGCGGCAAAAACGAGTGCTCACGGAGCCCTCAGTGGGCAGTCCGCTAGCGCAGATCCCACAAGGATGCCCCGAGCAGACAATCCTCGCAATTGGCAAAAGTAACAGGCTCCAGTCACCCGCCATGAAGGGATTGGGCGAGGCTTATCAGGTTTTGCGGGTGCACGCGAATCACGCCTCGCCGCGGCCCGTCAATGTCCGCGATCAAAAAGAATGCGATGCTTAAGATCAGGGGCAGAATCATCAGACGGATGTACCCCTCCCGCGCGCGGTGTGCCGTATAGCCAACCAACAGGCTGCAGCAGATGGCAACGGCCCCCATTAAACCCCATGCCCCGGTTGGGATTCGGTTCCACCATGCAGCTTGCGTGTATCCCTGCGAATTCAGTACATCGTTCATTCCCGCAAGAGTGAGAGCGAGAATGGGGGTTTGCTGGGCCGTAGCCGGAGCGCGGACAGCGGACCATAGTTCGGTTTGCAAATGAGCCGTGCGTTCATCGATCTGCTGAAGGTTTTGCTGGTCCCTGGTTCGGTAAAACAAAATACGCTGGTCGAGATACTCCCTCAGTAGTGTGCGCACTCGCCCAGCATCGGCGGCCGGTAGCAGCTCCGCCCGGACGTATTCCGTACCAATGGCGTTGGCCTCCGCCTCTTCATAATTCTTGCGTTGATCGTAACGGTTGATGGCCATGGAGAAGGTGAAACCGATGATCAGGCCCAGGAGTGTCAGCGTCGAGCCCAGTATCAGCTCCAGGTCCCGGCATACGTCCGGATCAATATCCTGATGGCGCCTGCGCAATAAGACGCCGATCCAGACGGAGAGTGAGGTAACGACGACGGCTACAGTGAGAACAAAGAATGGGGATCGCAACTGGTAGTCGATCATAGTCTCCCTGGCAACCCAGGGGTGAGTTGCCGGGCTACTCTACCACTGATACGGCTCCGGTGCCGATGTCGTAGTAGGCGGCCACAACCTTGAGCTTGTTTGCCTTTACCATGCCGGCGATGACGGTCGAGGATTGGCGCAGCAGTGCCGCGTGAATCTTTGCATTTGCTTTGGTGGCGGCTTCGAGGTTGGGGCCCGCTTGATCGACCGCAGCCTGAATGTGAGGATACAGCGCGCTGATTTGTCCCGGCACTTCCTTGGCGTCGATTGTGGCCTTCACCGCGCCGCAACCTGCATGTCCCATCACCACAATCACTTTTGTTCCCAGTACTCCGGCTCCATATTCAAGGCTGGCGATGATTTCCGAGGTGACGATATTCCCGGCGACGCGCGTCACAAATATATGTCCGATCGTCTGATCGAATACCAATTCAACCGGCACGCGGGAATCGGCGCAGGACAAGACCGCCGCGAAGGGTTCCTGTTTCTAAATCGTGTGTTGCTTCAGGATCGTCAGGTCG
>DASXIL010000164.1:0-4085 GCA_036497985.1 Candidatus Angelobacter sp.
CATGAACGCGGCCTGCGTCCGGTCGACGCGGCTGAGCAGGCGATAGAGCGCGAACGCGAGCACGAGGAAGAAGATGGAGCCGGCGACGTCGGCCACCATGCCGAAGCGAAAAAGCGTCTCGTGGGCGAGGAGGTTGGCGGCGGTCGCTGCGGCGTCGCCGCGCACAATCAGTTTGTTGGGCAGATAGATAAGCACGAACGGTCCCGGTATGACGAGCAGCAGGTAGAGCCAGCCTGCGGTCCTGGCTTGCCGATCGAGTGCGTCCATGGCGGGCCTCTCTTTCTTCAGATGGCCTGAAACGGGCCTGCTTTCAGGCGGTGACACTGGCCGGTGCCCCATCAGCCATGGTCATCTCCGGCCTCAGTCCTTTGATCACGAGCCAGAAGCCGGTCGCCAGTTCGAAGAGCCCGAGGCCGGTATCGAACCACCACAGGTTCACGAGCTTGGCGAAGTCAGGGGAGATGATGAAGGCAATAGTACACACCGCGGCCCACCCAGAGACGAGCACGCCGAAGGCGGCAAGTCCTCGTGGGATGTAACCCAACTTGAAAAACAGGTAGCTGCAAGCGGTGGATGCCAAGCCATAGAACAGCAGGCCGACGTAGTAGGCGTCAAAACCGGAGAGATACAGCCTCCCCAGCGTCTGCGCTTGTTCTGTCCCGAGCACGCGCAGGTAATCGGCACCGTTCAACAGCCGCAGAGCGGTCAGCTGATTCAGCGACATCAGGACCCACATCGAGGCATAGACGAGCCTCCAGAACCCGGCCAGCAACGCCAAGGTGCGACCGGCTGCCCTGAGGGTCACGTAGAGCGCGCTGAGCAGTACCAACAGCCCCGCCTCGTAGACCAAGTGGCTGGCGATCCCGATACGGAAGAGCCGCTCGTGCGCCACGATGTTGCGGGCAATCTGCGCGGGATCGCCGGCGACCATCAGACGCTCGTTGATACCAAAGTTCACCGCGACCACGATCACAAAGGTGAGCAGGTAGAAGAATCCCGCGACTCGTGCAGCTTTGCGTTGCGTTTCGTCGATGGTACCGGTCGTCATTCCGTTCCTCCACGGAACCGGACAAAAGTTGTGTGCATGATTATACGCAGAGCGAAGCGCGAGAGTTCCGTTGTCGATTGGATGGAGAGGTAAGCGACAATCAGTAGCGCCAAACCCTGTGAAACCCACGCCAATCTCTGCCCATCCACCCGAAAAACCGCGCGTGGACGGGGCCCGGTTGGGATGGCTTGGGATAGGAAGTGGTAAATGCTTTGAAATCCTAGTTGACGATTGGGGGGAGGGTATGTGTCCGGCTGTTCAGAAGCGTGGAGAGAGCGAACCATCGAGAGATCCGGTGATCGGGTGATGCCAGCCGCGCAAAAGTGGCGCAGGCAAAGGGGGGGCCGGTAATCGGGAAAGAAAAATCCTACAGCAGATTGACGCGGATGATCGCCGTCCTTGACCGTGTAACCAATCCGCCTCTGCCTCCTCTATTCATTTAGGCACTATTTTTACGTCTACATCACGAAAAAGGGAGATAAGTACATGAATTGGAAGAGGCATTTAGCAGTAGGCAGCATGGCATTGTTGTTCGCCATGGGTTTTTCTGCTTTCGCACAGGATAAAGACAAGAGCAGCGCTAAGCCTTCTGACCCGCAGATTGTTGGCGTGGTCACCGCTGCAGACCAGATTGACATCGATACCGCAAAGGTAGCACTCAAAAAGACAAAGAACGATCAGGTCAAGCAATTTGCCCAGCAGATGATCGATGATCACACCAAGCTGCAGAGCTCGGTCAATGATTTAGGCAAAAAGCTCAACGTAAAGCCGGCGCCTAGCGACATCAGCAAGTCATTGAAAACGGCCGCTGCGGCTGAGACGAAGAAGCTGCAAGGGCTGAACGGCAAAGCTTTTGATTCTGAATACATCAACCATGAAGTGGCATATCACCAGCAAGTGCTTGACGCTGCCGGAAATGTGCTGATCCCTAACGCGCAGAACGCCGAGTTGAAGTCGGCATTGCAGGGCGCAGCTCCCCTGCTTCAGGGCCATCTGGACCACGCCAAGCAGTTGCAATCATCGCTGGGAAGCTCCAGCGGCGGCTCGGGAAGCGCGCACTAAGCCCAATGGCACCTTCTCTAACAGCGTGGCGTGTGCGGCAGGGGATGGCAGTTCTGCTGCTCCTCAGCGCATCATGTATTTCTGTCGCACACCCGCGCTTCGGCGTCTCTAATGTGCGGGGAGCGGGTTTAGCTCTCGTTCTCCATGCCTCTGGGACTGCATCACAGAATCCCACCGCAGCGGCCCCTTCGGCAAATGGCCAGGTAATCATGAAGGGCATCCGCTTTCAACCCGCGGAACTTACGGTTCATCCTGGCGAAACCGTCGAGTTTAGAAATGAAGACATTGTCGCCCACACCGTTACCGCCGATGATGGGAGCTTTGATTCAGGGCTGATTCAGCCCGGCAGCTCATGGAAAATGACCGTTCAGAAGGCCGGAACGCTTGCATACCACTGCACGCCGCACCCGAACATGAAAGCGACTCTGGTCGCCTCAAGCGGCGCGCAAATGAAGGAAACACACGGTGCGGCAGGTGGTTTGCCTGGCTTTAGACCACCTCGGTCGCCGCAGGAACTTCATCCCATACTCGTCAACTTTACTGCTGCATTGTTGCCCCTGGCGCTGTTCAGCGATCTTTTGGGGCTCTGGCTCAAACGCTCATCACTGCACAACGCAGCAGCATGGATGGTTTTGTATGCCGCGATTATTACTCCGCTCACCGGCGCTGCTGGATGGTGGTGGAAGATCAAGTCTGCCGGAACTCTCCCGCCGGAGTTAATCGCTGTCCACCAGTGGCTGGGAACATCGCTGGCGCTGCTGTTTATCGTGCTCGCCGTTTGGCGGTGGCGTCTTTACCGGCAAGACGCTGTTCCCACTTTAGCTTATCTCGTATTCGCCTTAGTTGCAGTGCTCGCACTCGTCTATCAGGGAAGCCTGGGCGGAGCGATGGTTTTTGGCCGTCCTTAGCGAGCGCAGTGGTTGATGGTCTTATGAGAACGCAGAGGTAATCAACGTGGAGGGCATAAAACGCGTGCTGATGTTTAGCCCTTCGAATACAGCAGCTTGTATATCACCGCATTGCGCATAATGGCCTGCACGTATTCCCGCGTCTCGGTGAATGGAATCGACTCCACAAACTCTTCCACGTCGGCAAAGTTTCCATTTTTACGCCAATCGTTTACGCGATCTTCACCTGCATTGTAGGCAGCCAGCGCATATTCCACCTGGCCATCGTAATGATCAACCATGTGCCTGAAGTAGCGCGTGCCGAAGCGCAGGTTAGTGTCCGCCAGCAGCAGTTGGTCGGATGAGAAATGCCTGATCTTCATCTCCTTGGCCATTCCCTTGCCGATGCTGGGCAACAACTGCATCAGCCCCATAGCATTGGCCGGCGAGATAGCAGACGGATTGAACTCCGATTCCTGCCAGATCAAAGACGCCACAAGATGCGGGTCGAGCCGGTTGGCCGTTGAGTCACGCTTCAACTCTTCCCAGAACGGCCGGGGAAACAAAGTCTCCCAAACTGGTCGTGGGATCTGCGGAATCTCTGCGGCGAAGTAGCCGGGGACGGCACGTTTGAGTGTCTCAATGGCGCGGATGTAACTTCCCTGCTCGTTATAAATCTCGGACACCGACTTGGCTTCCCATGGCGGCGATCCGGGGCTGGCCGCCTGCATCTCTGCTACGGCAAAGTCATAGAGTGCGGCATTCGCCAGCAACTGCGCTTTTTGCGCCCGGATATTGTCGGCAGGTGTTTCCCAGTCAGCCGGAGGCGCTGGCGGGCGCGGCAAGCTTTCCAGCAGGGGCGGATCGACAGTCTCCTCGCCCATTTTTGGCAGGCGTGCGCGTGCCAGGTTCGCGTAATAGTAATATCGGTAATTCTCCGCAAGCTTCTGGTAAAAAGCGCGAGCCAGCTTCTTGTCACCTTCTTCCTCAGCCATCCGTCCGCGCCAGTAAATCGCGTTAGGGACCTCGGCTGAGTTGGGATACATGGAAAGCTGTTCTTCAAAAAGCCTTTTCGCCTCGTCTCGCTT
>DASXIL010000165.1:0-3963 GCA_036497985.1 Candidatus Angelobacter sp.
GTTTGCAATTGCATGTTGGAGGTGCCTTCGTAAATTTTGCCGATCTTAGCGTCGCGATAATATTTTTCCACGGGGTATTCCTTGGTAAATCCATTGCCGCCGTAAATCTCCACGGCCAGCGAGGCCACGCGTTCCGCCACCTGCGAGGCAAACAGCTTGGTCATGGCAGCTTCCTTCACAAAACTCATTCCCGCGTCTTTCATGCGTGCCGCGTTATAAACCAGCATCTTCACGGCCTCAATCTCAGTGGCCATTTGCGCCAATTGGAATTGGATGCCCTGAAAATCTGAAATGCTTTTGCCGAATTGCTTGCGTTCCTGCGAATATTTGAGCGCGCTTTCCCACGCTCCGCGGGCCAGGCCCAGCATCTGCGCTCCAATGCCGATTCGGCCTTCATTCAGCGTCTCAATGGCAATCTTGTATCCCTTGCCGACCTCGCCCAGGACGTTTTCTTTGGGCACGGGACAATCTTCCAGAATCAATTCACACGTGCTTGAAGCGCGGATTCCCAGCTTGTCTTCTTTTTTGCCGACGGTGAATCCGGGAAAATCTTTTTCCACGATGAACGCCGTGATGCCTTTGTATCCAGCAGAGGGATCGAGCGTGGCAAACAGGATGAAGATGCCTGCTTCCTTGCTGTTGGTGATCCAGAGTTTGCGGCCGTTGAGGACATAGTCGCTGCCTTTCAGTTGCGCGCGCGTCTGCATGGCGAACGCATCTGAACCAGACGAGGCTTCGCTCAAGGCATAAGCGCCCACCGTGTTGCTGGTCATCTTTGGCAGATAGCGGCGCTTCTGATCTTCCGTGGTCCAGCGCAGTAGTGCGTTATTGACCAGCGTGTTCTGCACGTCAACAATCACGCCGGCGGAAGCATCGACGCGTGAAATTTCTTCCACGGCCAGAATCGCCTCAAAGAATCTTCCACCGGCTCCGCCGTATTGCTCAGGAACTTCAATACCCATCAGCCCAAGATGAAAGAATTGCTCGATCAGGTCGCGATCGAATACGCCTTTCTCGTCCATCTCACGGACTTTAGGGCGGAGCGCCTGGTCGGCGAACTGGCGCACGTTGTCACGAAACAAAACTTCATCATCAGTAAGCGCGACCAGCGGCTGGGGTGGAGGAGCAATCTGTGTAGAAGTCTGGGACATAAAGATGATCCTTTTGAGAGACTCAGGGAAACCTAAAATTGTATCACTGGAAAAGCATTCAGCAGTCAGTGGGTCAGCAGTCAGCCCTTATATCTTGTCGATGGAAATGCAAAGGACTTGAAACACGGAGGAAAGGAGTACCCGGAAAAATCAGAATAAGAAACCAAATGCCTCTGTCACCTCCGTTCCTCAGGGTTTTCAAAGGTTTTCATTGCAGTCGGAGACCCGTTGTCGGGCTTGACTGCTGAGTGCTGATGGCTGACCGCTGATGGCTTCCTACTTGACGGCATCCGGCCTGAGACCGTCTAATGCCAAGCATGCGCGTAGCCTTCTTAGGTCTTGGAATTATGGGACGGCCCATGGCCGCCAACCTGGTTAAAGCCGGACATGAAGTAACGGTCTGGAACCGTACGCCCCGTGATGTTGAGGGGGCCAAAACCGCAGCCACTCCCGCCGAAGCGGCCAAAGACAAAGACGCCGTATGGGTCTGCGTGTCTGATACCAAGGCGGTGCAAGCCGTTCTTTTTGGCCCGGGCGGCGCCATTGAAGGCTTGACCAGCGGAACTGTTGTCGTCGATTCCAGCACCATCTCACCTTCAGCAAGCCTGCTGTTTATGGAAGGCTTGCAGGAAAAAGGCTGTGAATTTCTTGATGCGCCTGTGACTGGCTCGAAGGTCGCAGCGGAGAGCGGCCAGTTGATTTTTATGATTGGCGGCGCGCAGCACAACATTGAGCGGGTTGAACCGTGTCTTCGCGCCATGGGAAAGAAAGTCATCCACATGGGCGACAACGGTAAGGGCCTTTCCGCCAAACTGGCGCAGAACATGAACATCGTGTTTATCTATGAAGGCCTGTGCGAGAGCCTGACGTTGGCCAAGAAGCTTGGCGTGCCGCCGGAAAAGATGTTTGAGCTGATTGAAGCGTCAATGATCCGCTCTGGCGTGGCCGAATACAAAAAGCCTTTTATTCTCAACCAGGACTACTCTCCTAACTTCCCGCTCAAGCTGATGCACAAAGACATGCACCTGATGATGGACGCAGCGAAAGAAAACGGCGTTGAGCTGCCGGGTCTAACCAAGATCGATGAAATTTATGAAGAGGCCAGCAAGGACGGTCACGACGATCTGGATTACGCGGCGACGATCATGTTGATCGAAGAGCGAGCTGGGTTGAGGCTGAAAGGAAAGCAGCCATAGGAATCACATTTGTGGGGTGGGGGCTAAGCGTCCCTCCATTGGATCCATCTTCAAGATCTTTCGCGCCAATTTGCCGATCACCGGGTAGTCTGCCCACTCTCCGCGCCCAGCTTTGATAGCGTAAAGAATTGCTATTATCAACGTACCCAGCCACATGGCCATAAAACCGAGCCAAACTAAGGGAAACAATAACAACATCGCTGCCGGGAACTCAGGAGGCCTGCCGCTGGTTTGGTGAAAAACTGTTGCAAAGATCGTGGTAAACCAGAGGACCATCAACACAACCACGATAATAGTGTGAATAATCTGCAAAAGCAGCGCCTGCAACGCATGAAATGAAACAAACCGCGAATGTCGACGGATCAGGAAGATGATGAGCGGCGCGATCCATGATCCAATGAGTTGCAAAGCATGGGCCAAAGTGGCCATCGTGCGTTCATCAGGTGTCGTTTCAATCCAGTTTACCTGTGTAGGTTGATCGATCAAGCTATCCTCGATTCTCAGCCGCGAGCGTTTTCGAGCCTTCAGGGTTACCACTCAAAATATAATCTCGTTCCGCCCGGTGCGCGTTCTGCGCTTTGTATGCGACGACTGATTCCGGCCAAATCACCGGGCTTTCGCCGTGCGGGCGCACACTGTCCCAGCCAGGGCTTGCGCAACTCAGCGACAAACCACTGTTGCGTTTTCAGCCTTCACTTCCATCACTCGCTGTGGCGTTTATGTATGAGCCGGAGGCAGTCTATCACGTAGCCGATCGGGGCTTCACTTATCAGGATAACGGAGCTGTGTCCCAGTGCGGTGCTGGGCCAAATAGGATAAAGAAGTTAGAGATCGGGTGATCGCGCGTGATCGAAGAGCAATTTTTTAACCGCCGAGGGCGCATTGCCGCCTTGAGAAGTGAGCAAATCAGCCTGATGCCTACTTTGTGTGCAAGCCTTGTGCTTGATGCTCTTTGAGGCTTTGTTTTAAGAGGTCATAGAGTGTATTCACGGAATGGAAGAGCGACGTCATTCCACTGGTCTTGAATGTGACCGCTCGCCGTTCGACGTCGGCGCAAATGTTTTTTGCCAACTGGTCAAATCGACGCAAACGTTCCCCGGCCAAAAATCCAACCATGGTATCCGAGGCTTTCTCTCCCTGGCGCGCATAGATCAGTTCGCTAACATTCCAAGCAGCCAGACGGACGTTGTCCACGGCATGGCGAAATTCCTGCACCGTTGCATTGTCCGGAGCGGGCTCCAACTGGAACCGTTGTGCCAGTCGTCTTAGCTCGGACGTCAAGCGTTTGGTATCGGATGACAAACTCGAGGGAACAGTGGTCATGAGCGACATACACCTCGTTTCCACACATTGTAGCTTGGAGTTGGCTGTATTGGGTCGGGACAGAAAGTGACGCAAGTAATGCGAACGACCTATCAGCGTCCAACGCCGAAATCACCGAAATTTGAAAGGCAAAACCTTAAACCACAAAGGACACGAAGGAACAACAGAGAGAGGATCGGGTGATCGCGCGTGATCGGGGAAAAGACCAGTACCTTACCATGGATGGACACGGATGACGCGGATCAGGAAGAAATTGCCAAGATTGCCGAAATTGAAGCCCAAAACCATTAACC
>DASXIL010000166.1:0-4506 GCA_036497985.1 Candidatus Angelobacter sp.
GCTCGCGCGGAAAGATGCCTTCGTCGTCCCACTCCGCCGCGAACGGAGCGATCTCTTCCCGGCAAAAGCGCGCCACCGTCTGCCTTATGAGCTCATGCTCTTCAGTGAAATAAGGAAACTCAGTGCTTTGCTGCTGAACTGCTTGCGTGCTCATTGGCATCCTCCACGGCTTCAATTTCCACCAGCATCTGTCCCGGCGCCACAACCTGCGCGGGCTTTACCAGCACTGACCGCACCACGCCCTGAGTTTTGGCCTTTATAGTTTGCTCCATTTTCATGGCTTCCAGCACCATTAATCCGTCGCCCGGCCTTACCTGCTGCCCTTCCGCTACCAGAATACGCAGCACCTGCCCCGGCATGGGCGAATTGGCGCTCTGGTGCTGCGCGCCTGCCGTCTTTTCGGGGAACCGGGGCAGCCGCATGATGTGACGTTGTCCCAGCGTCGAGCGGACGTAATAGTCGGCTCCATGCTGACAAATGTCAAAGCGATAGCGCACGCCCCTCACCAGAGCATCGACGTAGTTCTCGCCGACCGAAACCATTTCAACCGCGGATTTCTCCCTATCAATCTGGTATTCGCTTCTGCCGATTGCAAATTTCATCGCCGGCGCCGCTGTCGGATTGTTGCGAAACCTCGGCGATATCGATGGCAGAATCGACCGGTGAGCATGTTCTGTTCGCTCGATGTATATCCTCACCACGGAACAAAACACCCGATCCAGCTCTTCATCGGCCTTTACCGAAACCGGCAGTTGGAAGCCGGTGTGCGCTCTGCCGCCCTTAAATTCTTTCGACTCCAGCACTGCAATCAGGAACTCGCGGTTGGTCTGCAGCCCTTGTGCGGCGAAATTCCGCAACGCATGCGTCAACTTGCGAATAGCCGAATCGCGGTCTTCGGCATGCGCAATCACCTTGGCCAGCAGAGGATCGTAATAGACACCGATCTCGGTTCCTTCTTCCACACCGCTGTCAATGCGCAATCCGGCACAAGTCTCCGGAGGCCGCCATACGTGCAGCGCTCCGGTTGAGGGCAGAAACTCATTCGTGGGATCTTCAGCATAGAGCCTCGCTTCAATCGCATGGCCTCTCTGCTCAGGTTGCGCTCCTGGCAACTTGCCGCCTTGTGCGATTTCAATTTGCAGCCGGACCAGATCCAACCCAGTCACCATCTCGGTAGCCGGATGCTCCACCTGAATGCGTGTATTAACCTCAATGAAATAAAAGTCGCCTGAAGGCGCCAGCAGGAATTCCACCGTACCGGAATTGGTGTACCCGACCTTCCGCGCCAGAGCCACGGCAGCATCTGTCATGCGGTTCTGGATTTCTGGCGTGACCGCCGGTGAAGGGCTCTCCTCGATAATCTTCTGATGCCGCCTCTGGACCGAGCAGTCGCGCTCGTAAAGATGCATTATGTCGCCGTGGTGGTCGCCAAATATCTGCACTTCAACGTGGCGCGCGCCCTCGATATATTTTTCCACCAGCAACTCGCCATCGCCGAAGGCGCGTTCCGCTTCTCCGCGAGCAGCCGCGAAAGCCGCTTGAAATTCGCTGGCATTGCGCACAATGCGCATGCCGCGCCCGCCGCCGCCCAGCGACGCTTTGATCAGCTTGGGAAACTCATCTTCCGTAGGGCTGGGCACAACAGGGACGCCTGCCTCTTGCGCCAGCTTGCGCGCTTCAATCTTTGATCCCAGCGCCTCAATCACGCTGGCGTGCGGCCCGATGAACGCGATCCCCGCCTCTTCACAGGCGGAAGCAAAGGCAGCATTCTCCGCCAGAAATCCATAGCCGGGATGGATTGCGTCAGCGTTGATCAGCCGCGCTGCCGCAATAATCTTTTCGATATTGAGATACGAATCGCGCGCCGCCGCGCCCCCGATCGGCACCGCCTGGTCCGCCCGTCGGACGTGCAGCGCCTCGCGGTCGAAGTCTGAATAGACTGCCACGCTCTCAATACCCATCGCGCGGCACGTGCGCATGATGCGCACAGCGATCTCGCCGCGATTGGCGATGAGTATTTTCTTGAAAGTTTTCATGTTCCTAACAATTTCCAGCTCACTGGAGCGATCGGCGCAACGGCAGCAGCACTGGCAATTAGCAAATGGCAATTAGCAAAACCCAACTCGCCTTTGGCCGGTGCTGCATCGCACTGCTTTAGCTGAGCCAATTGCTATTTGCTAGCTGCTCATTGCTTTTAATGCCTGAACACTCCCCACTCCATCGTCCCTCTTACTGGAGCGTTATACGCTGCGGACAACGCAATCGCCACCACCGTTCGTGTGTCTCGCGGATCAATGATGCCGTCATCCCACAGGCGCGCCGTTGCAAAATAACAATCGGATTCTTTCGCGATCTGGTCTTCCAGCATCTTCCGTCCCATGGCCATTCTGGCTTCATCGATGGGCTGGCCAGTCTTGGCCGCGGCATCGCGCTTAATAATGTCCATCACGCCGGAAAGCTGTTTCTCTCCCATCACGGCAATCCGATGATTAGGCCACGTAAAAAGAAAACGCGGAGCATAGGCCCTTCCGCACATCGCATAATTTCCCGCGCCGTACGATCCGCCCACCATGATAGTGATGGCCGGTACAGTAGAGTTGGAAACTGCGTTGATCAGCTTGGCCCCATTGCGGATGATGCCGTCTTCTTCATAATTGCGCCCTACCATAAAGCCGGTGATGTTCTGCAGGAACAGCAGAGGGATGTCCTGCTGGTTGCAGAGCTGTATAAACTGCGCGCCTTTGCCTGCCGACTCCGACATTAATACGCCGTTGTTGCCCAGAATTCCTATCGGAAAGCCGTGGATGTGAGCAAAGCCGGTTACAAGCGTAGGGCCATATTCCGGTTTGAACTCGGCGAACTCGCTTCCGTCGACGATCCGGGTAATCACGTCGCGTATTTCAAACGGCACGCGCACATCGGCTGAGGCGATGCCCAGCAGCTCATCGGGATCAAACACCGGATCTTCTACCTTCGCCATTTGCGGCAGGTTAGGCTTCTTCAGGTTGAAGTGGCCCACAATCTCGCGCGCAATACGAATCGCGTCGAGCTCGTCTTCCGCCAGGTAATCGGAGAGCCCGGAAATCCGCGAGTGCATCTCAGCGCCGCCCAGAGATTCCTCATCGCTGATTTCGCCTGTCGCCATTTTCACCAGCGGCGGGCCGGCAAGAAAGACCTGCGCCTGCTTTTTCACCATCACCACGTAATCGGACATCCCCGGCAGATAAGCGCCGCCCGCCGTGGAACTGCCGAAGACAACAGAGATGGTGGGAATGCGTTCTTTGGATCGCCGGGTAATCTCGCGGAAGCCGCGTCCTCCGGCGACAAAAATTTTGCTCTGCTGCGGCAGGTCGGCGCCGGCAGATTCCACTAAAAGAAGGCTGGGCAGATGGTTCTCGCGCGCGATGTCCGCGAGCCGTGCATTCTTCCACAGGCCCGCTTCCCCCGTAGCGCCGCCTTTTACCGTGGCTTCATTCGCCGTCACCAGGCACTCGCGCCCGCAGACCAGGCCCACGCCGCCAACAACGCCTGCGCCTGGAGATTCATTTTCCATTCCATGTCCGGCGAGTGGCGCGATCTCCAGAAAGAAAGATCCTTCATCCAGCAGCATCTCAACACGATCTCGCGGCAGCAGCTTGCCTCGTTCCAAATGGCGTTTCACATATTTTTCGCCGCCGCCTTCAGTCGAACGTTTCAGCTCGGCGCGCAGGCGCTCCACCGCAGACTGCATAGCTGTGTAGTTCGTCTTGTATCCGTTTGATTGGCGGTCGACAGTGGAGCGCAGATGGTTCACGGGCGATAAATATATCAGGCGGAGATGCCGCTGAGCAGCAATTCACTTCGTCCCAGCCAAATCGAATCTCCCAAGAGAAGAAAAATACTCACTCTGAGAGCACTCTCAGGGTCACTTCAGCAGCTCTCGAATCTGTTCTGGTAGGGCCAACTCGCGCTTGAGAGGGGCATCTAACTCTTCTGTGACGCCATAACTGGCCCCGATTACGCGAGCTTCGTCGCTCATCCTTGGTATACGCGTATCTGTAGCCGAGGGGCCCGAATCTTAGAAAACGGAAAACGGAGGATATAGTGAGAAATTTGAATAAGCTTGCATTGATCGTGGCATTGGGCAGCGGTTTCGCAATCGCGCAAAGTACGCCGGGTTCGCCGAGCACAGCACCGAGCACGGCGCCAAGCTCGACTTCGCAACCGTCGTCTGTGCCAGACCAGCAGCCGTCCACAACGGCTCCTGACCAAAGCAAACCGGCAAACTCGCCGGAACAACTGCCGAACACTGACCAGAAGAAGCCCGATACGCAAACTCCTGATCAGAACAAGATGCCGCAGAGTGACGCTGCTCCTGCCGCCGCCACAGGCGACGTCCAGAGCACCATCCAGTCCGCGATCCAGAAGGATCCAAGCCTGGCCAGCGCTAACGTGACGGTAGATGTAAAGAACGGCAAGTCGGTTGATCTGAGCGGCACGGTCCCGAGCAAGGACGCGAAGGACGCG
>DASXIL010000167.1:0-3600 GCA_036497985.1 Candidatus Angelobacter sp.
CGGCCCTTTTACATGTAACTCACCAAGTGTCGTGCCATCCCACGGCGCTTCGCCGTTATCATTCACCACGCGCACTTCCATAAATGGCAGCGCCCGTCCCTGCCGGACGCGCACGCGATAGCGCTCGTCTTCCGCCCATTCCAGCATGTGCGATTTCAGCGTGGAGCAGACCGCCACTGGCGTTGTTTCCGTCATGCCCCAGACCTGGATCAGCGGCAGACCGCGAGCGTCCAGCTTGCGCACCAGTGCTTCCGGTACAGCCGTGCCGCCCACAAAGCCGCGGAATTTTGGCGCTATCTTCCAGCGTGTGGGATCTTTTTCCAGTGCTGCTTTTTCCAGAGCTTCCAGTATTCCCGCCCAGACGGTGGGCACGGCTGTTGCCAGGGTGACTTGTTCTGAGCTGAACAGATCAAGGATTGACGGTGCATCAAGCTGCCGTCCTGGCATCACCAGCTTGCAGCCAAGCATGATGGCCACGTGCGGCAATCCATGGGCGTTGGCATGGAACATCGGCGCCAGCGCCATGGCAACGTCATGTTGTGAAACGCAGAAAGCATCCGGCAGGGAAAAAGCCAGCGCATGGAGAATGAGTGCCCGGTGTGAGTAGAGCACGCCTTTCGAGTTGCCTGTTGTTCCGGAAGTAAAGCACATCGCGGCGGCATCGTTTTCGTCGGCGCTGGGAAATTCATAGTCGCCTTTGGCCGATGACAACAACTCTTCGTAACCTTCCATGCCCGGCGGCAATGGTTGGGTCTGCTGGCGCACGACAAACACGCGCTCCGGTTTCACCTTATCCTTGAACTGTTCGAACAGCGGGAGCAGAACGTCATCCACAATTAGAAAACGGTCCTGCGCATGATTCACAATGAAAGCCAGCTCCTGCGGATGGAGCCGCAGGTTCAGTGTGTGCATCACGCCGCCGGCACAGGGGACCCCAAAGTAAGCTTCCAGATGTGCAGAATGGTTCCAGCAAAGCGTGCCCACTCGATCGCCCGGTTGCAGTCCCGCACGGTGCAGCGCTTCCGCCAGCGCCTTGGCCCGCCGATAGAAATCCAGGTAGGTATAGCGCTGCAATCCGCCATCAGGCATGCGGGAAACAATTTCGACCGTAGGATAAGTTTTGGGAATTCGCTCCAGGATTGCTTGCAGGGTGAGCGGGTAATCCATCATGGATCCCTTCATTGCAAAAGGCCCTCCGGAGTGGTTGAAGCTTGGTTTGGATACGAACGAAACGCGCCTATACTAGCACGATTCTCCAGCGCGCTTTGCCATGGCTGGCTTATACTGCTCCCGCCATGAAACTCACTCGCATCGCCTGCTTGTTATCTCTTGTCGCGTTGTTCGCTGCCACGGCGCTCGCGCAAAATAGCTTTACCGTAGGCACTGCCACGGCTGGTCCCGGACAAAAAGCCACCGGCACTCTGGACATTCCCGCTGGCGTTGACGCAGCCGCGTCGATTCCCGTTGTAGTTGTTCGAGGGAGTAAACCTGGGCCGGTGCTGGCGCTGGTTTCCGGCGCGCATGGCACGGAATATGCTTCCATCATCGCCCTAGAGAAAGTTATTCAAATGCTCGATCCCGCGCAGGTTTCTGGAACGGTCATCATCCTGCCGCTGGTCAACATTGCGTCCTTTGAGCAGAAGGTGCCGCACGTGAATCCGGTGGATGGCAAGAGCATGAACCGCTTTTATCCCGGCAAGCAGGATGGTACGCAGACCGAGCGTGTCTCCTACGCGATCACCAGGCAGGTTGTTGAGCGTTGCGACTATCTTGTCGATTACCACGGCGGTGATATCGACGAAAACCTGCGGCCATACTCTTACTGGCCAAAATCCGGCGACGCCAAACACGACGCCATCACACGGCAGATGGTGCTGGCCTTTGGACTGGACCATGTCATTGTCTGGAGTGACCGCCCTAAAGATCCTGCCGCATCGCGCTATCTGGATAACACGGCCAACACGCGCGGCAAGCCGGCCATCGCCGTAGAGGCTGGATACTCCGGCACCGTCCAGACAGACGACGTCGCGCTGCTGGCCAATGGCACGCTGAGCCTCATGCGCTATTTAAAAATGCTGCCGGGAACGCCGACGACTGTGGAGCATCCGGTGTGGCTCGGCAAGGTTGATACCGTGGCCAGTGACCAGCCAGGAATTTTCTATCCTCTGGTGCAGCGTGGAACTTATGTTGAGGCAGGAATGAAAATCGGCTATGTCACCGATTATTTCGGCAAGACCATTTATGAAGCGCACGCGCCAGCCGCCGGAGTAGTGCTCTATATCTGCGGAGTTCCTTCCATGAAGAAAGGGGACACAGTGGCAAACATCGGCGAGATCACCGGCAATCCTTAAGGCAGGCTTACCTGTCCGCTCGCTTGAACTGCCAGCGCTGGATAAAGTAGATGCCCCACAGGGCGGCAGCAAACGCCGCTATGAAAATTCCTGCGCTTGGATCACCATGAAAAAGAACCCAGACGATTTTATGGTTCTCGATCTTGAATATGCCGGTCAGGAGACTATAAAACGTTGCCATCCACAAAAACTTTGTATGCGCGGGCAGTGGGCTAGTACGCGTGCGACTATAAAAATAGAAGACCCAAAAGAACACCGCCATCGCTATGAATAATGGGCCGCGGCTTCCGGAGCCCGAAGCGGAACCGCTCCAGACGATCCAGATAAGCTTGCCATTTTGAATACGGAAGAGAAACAGCATCAGGGTACTGATCACGCCCAGCCAGAAGAATGAAGTGCGCGTCTCCGTCACCAGCCGGGCCCGTTCCAGCGCCAGTTTTTCTTTCTCCGGGTCCAGCCGGGGTGGAGCAGCTTTCAGGCTTTCCAGCGGGCCGGCAGCGGAGCGGGCAGACTTTTCAAAATCAGGGTTCTCACGGAAAAAATCTTCTACCAGCATGCGTGTAGCCGCACTGGCTTCGCCGGAAAAATAAGCCGGCAACAGATCGACAATGACTTCGCGCTCAATTTTCATGGGCGCACCTCCTGGAATATGTCTCTTGCGCGCATCAGCTTCAATCGTGCGCGATGAACTTTTACTTTCACCGTGGTCACAGGCAGCTTCAGTGCCTGTGCAATTTCTTCATACGGCATTTCTTCCTGCACGCGCATCAGCAACGCTGCGCGGTCCACCTCAGAAAGCTGGTGCAAGGCCGCCAGCACCGCGGAAAGCTCGGCTTTGTGTTCAGTCCGCGTTGCCAGCCCTACGGATGGGTCAGGCATGGATTCTTCCAACTCAGTCAGGCGGTTATTGCGGCGCAGATGGTCGCGATACAGGTTGCGCGCAATGGTAAACAGGTAGGCTTTGACCGTGGCTTCCCTGATCTTGCCGCGTGAGGTCCACGCGCGCACAAACGTTTCTGAAGTAATGTCGTCCGCCAGGGCCGCATCGCCGCAAAGGAACAGCACAAAGCGATGCACCTGCGGCGCATAGCTTTGGTAGAGGCTATGGAAATCCATCATCGGCGGCCTTGGACGGTAATGATACGCAGAAATGCCGCGGAAGTTACGCGGCGGAGTTAATCAGAGGCACGCAAGCGAAAACCGACGGCGCGTCATCCGATGAAGCATCTGCTTGCAACACGGGCAAAAC
>DASXIL010000168.1:0-4263 GCA_036497985.1 Candidatus Angelobacter sp.
ATGCCGTCGTTGTCGCTCCAGCCCGCGGAATGGTTCATCCAGTACTACGAGTCGAATCCCGTTTCTTAGCAAAGCTCGCCCCATCCGCACACGCTGGCCTTCGCCGCCAGAAACAATCCCACCATTTTCGCCTAGGCTGGTTTGCAGACCATCGGGAAATGTCGCCAGCAATTCCAGAAGATCTGCATCTTCGATCAGATTTCCGTCTGGCACTCTGCCACCTGTTCCATACGTCAGATTTTGTAGTAACGACCTGTTCCACAACTGCACGGCGGGATCAATCCAGGCAATCTCACGCCGCAGAGAAGACAAAGTGGAAGAAGTCAGGAGCGTGTCATCCACCACCACTCTGCCCGAGGCTGGAGTGTGAAACCCCAGAAGGAGGCCCACCAGGGAACTCTTTCCCGCTCCTGACGGGCCGACAATCCCCACGTGGGTACCAGGGGCGATCTCCAGGTCAACTTTTTTCAGTATCACGTGGCCTGCAGCTTCCACCGTGACTGCTTCCATGCGGACCGCGGTGCCCTGCGGTTTCACTTCAGGACTTACTCGGCCTCCTTTTAATCCGGAATCCGCCGGTTCCAGGGACGCGCTTAGCGGTTCCAGTACCCGCAAAGCTACATTTCTCTGGGCAGGATATTGGCGTATCGCCAAGGCTAGATCCTGGGCCAGCATGGGAATTCTCAGACTCCAGTACAGAAGCAGCAATGCGGTCCCGGCTTGCTCCGCCACGGCCAGGTGACGCAGCAATAAGGCAGCAAAGCCGAAACCGATTACCAGTTGAACGCCATCCATCAGCACAGCTATCTTTTGCAGGCCGAGCACGGCCCCGGCCCATTCCCGCAAGGCACCGGTATGTTCACGCCGAAAAGCGCGTTCCGCGCCGTGCGCTCGCAACGGCGTCAGACCAAGCATGGCATCCAGGTAGAAGCGTGTCAGAGCGCCAACATGGTTCCTTACCTTCAGGTCCCGTTCGCGCAGGATTGGATTGAAAAGCAATGGAAGACCAATACTTAAGCCAACCACAGCAATGGTGAATGCGAGTGCTGATCTATCCAGCCAGACAATTGCGATCGCCGTGACCAGCAACTCAGCTATGGCGCGGGCCGACTGGCTGTAAATCGAAGGCAGCAGCCGCAAACGATGCGCGCTATGAGCGCGCTGCGCCATGTCTGAAGAAAGCCGGCTGCGAAAGTAACGGTCGGCGATATGCGGTAAGCGCCGCAGGATCGTCAAGCGAAATTCCGCCTCCAGACGTCTCCCGAGATGAAGCAGCGACGCCGCAATCGAGTAGTCCAGCAGCATAAGAACAAAAATGAAGCTGGCAACGGCGCCAATCACTGCCAGCCGTTCACCCGCCAGTTTGAAATCGGCAAATACATCTACCAAGCCGCGCAGCAGCACTGCTTCCACAATGACCGAGGCCGCAGAAAGTACCAGGGCCAACGCCGTCAAAGGCATCAGCAACTTGCCTTTGCTCCAAAGCGATTTCAGCAGCGTGCGGGCAGGATTAATTACTGGTTCATGTAGCACAGCATTTAATGCCGCGGAAGGACCCGGCTTCTCGGCAGATAAAGGATCTGACTGGAGGTCTTTGGAGCTATCTTTACGTCCGCGAACAGTCACGAGAATCACGCCTTGGACAGTGACCTCCTCATCATCTTCACCGCCACTTGATTGCACGGACCAAAACTCTGCCGGAATTGACCGCTCTTCTACCTCCTGGGCGTTTGCCACAAAGTGCTGGAGGGCGCGGCACGCTTCACGGCCACGACGAAAAGCCCCGGCGCGCACCATGCGTTCCACGGCTCGCACTGCCGCTTCCATCGTTGCCAGCGGCCTCCAGCCCGGATCAGCTAAAGCCGGGCAAAGTAACTCCTCGATTTGCTGTGCGCCGCAGCCCAGGTGCGACATTTTGCGCCGCAGCGGCGTCACGAACTGCTCTGACGCAGCCCACTCTCGCCACACCGATACTGGTACTGTCATGCGATGCACAAAAAGCGATTTCAAAAACTCCTGTTCGTTGCGCCAGGTCCGCCCGATTGCAGGATCCATAATCTGAAGAACTCGAGGAGCACGGTTCCACACCACAACAAAATGCGTGAGATCGCTAGGCAGCCGCACCACAGTAATTGCGGGCAAAGGCACAGGATCGAAGGCCAGCAGGTAATCTGCCGGGACCATGATTTGCTCGGTCTGCAATCCCAGTTGGTTTGCAGTTTCTTCAAGAGTATTGATCGAAGTGCCATCTACATCGGTTTGGCAGGCTTCGCGCAAACGTTCATAACTTGCGCGGATTCCAAATCCAGCCAGCAGGCTGCTCAGGCATGCCGGGCCGCAGTCCATAGCGGATGTTTGTATGATTTCGGGAACGATAAAGCGGTGTCCGGCCATTTTCTTAGCTCTATTGAGGGGATGAAATGCCTGGCGACGATTGGGGCTGCCCTCCCAGATATCGGCCTGCTATCCGCAATGCGAGCATTAGGGGAGTGGCTCGCTCCACCAATACCTCGGTTGTTCCTGGCAAGCCATGCTGTAGCGGAATATCGGAATGAAATGAGGGGTTGACCAGCAGTTCCACCCTGATCCGCGCGTTTTGAACATCTATGCCAACGGTTTGCACCGTCAATGGCACGGCCCCATATTGCGACCAGGAAAAGCGGTCAACCAGGAGGCGCGCGGGCTGGCCCGACCTCACTCGCCCGGCCGCCGCTTGTGGCAGGAATTGGGCCACTACTTTGAGTCCACCGGAAGGTAAGATGGTTGCAACTTTTTGCCCCGCCTGTACAAACATGCCAGGCTTGATCGGTTCCACTTCGGCTAATGTTCCACTCACTGGTGCAAGCACTCGCCGGCGTTCAAGTTCATACTCCAGGCGTTTTATCTGTGCCGTATAGGTTTGCCGGTCTCCTTCCATGGCGGCTGATTGTTTCTCCAGACTCTCAATGTTCGCCAGGCGTTCCTCGCGATTCCTGCGCTGCTGTTTTCCCGCCCTCTCTACCGATGCATGAGTGCCTTCCACCAACGCGGCCTGTTCGCGTGCATTGGAAACGGCGCGGTCCAGCTCCAGTTGCGATAGCGTACCTATGTGATAAAGCTCGCGATCCTGATCGGCCTGATGGCCGGCAAAAGCGGCTCGGGATTCAGCCTGCTTGGAAAGAGATTCCGCTTCCCTCTGGACTTCCGTGAGCTCATCGCTCTCGTGCTGCAGTGCTGCCCGCTGATTGTCAATTTCCCGGTATAGGTGGTCCAATTGTGGCCCTATGCCAGCCAGCTTCGCCTGTATTTCCTTCAGCTCGAGCCGTGGTTCTGAATCGTCCATTTGCAATAGCAACTCGCCCGCCTTAACTGATTTTCCTAATACCAGCAGATTATTGGAAATGCGGCCATCGGCTTCGACTTGCACCGGGTGTATCTCCTCGTTGACCTCAATCTCCGAGCTGTCACTGGCTTCATAGACACCAATCGTCGCAAAACAAAACCAATAACCCCATATGCTGAGAAGGGAAAGACACACAATGACCGTCAACGCCGGCCAACGCAGGCCGTCACGCCGTAAGAAGTCATTACTGCGAACAAATTCCGGCACGTTTACCTCACTTATTCCTCAGTTTTGGAAATTGTGGGTGTGACAAAAGGAGGATTAGTTGATGAAACCTGAAAAGGGCTGAACCGCGTCGCAGCCCAGCCTCCTTTTTCAGACTTGGCAGGCTACTCACTGTTAGTCGAGCACTGCCACTGTGGACTGACCCCGCTTTCACATTGGTCTTTACTTTCATATTCATTCTCCTTTCTTGGGAGCCGCATCGATGCCCCTATCTTTGTGTCTTCGGTTGGCGGCCAAGTCCTATCCATTGAACGCGATTTTTTGGAGTGTTATGGCAACAAACAGGAAGTGATAGGAAATGGTTCAGCGTTACAAAAAAATTATTAGACATTCGGTTGAAACTCGGTGCAATCCGGAGCGAACTATTGGTGATGCGTCCATCGGCTTCGACCTGCACCGGGAATATCTCCTCGTTGACCTCAATCGCTGAGCTGTCACTGACTTCATAAACTAATCGTCGCTCAGCGAAAATAGAGAGAGGCTGAATCGCCTGATTTCGCCACCAGCCCCCCTCAAACTTGAAATGAGTTCACCGTTAGTCGACCACTGCTGCCGTGGCCTGACCCGCTTTTACGTTGCTCTTTACGCGCATATTGGCCTCCTTTCTTTGAGATTTGAACATTCTTGGAATTTGAAAATCGCCACCGTTAGTCGAC
>DASXIL010000169.1:0-5094 GCA_036497985.1 Candidatus Angelobacter sp.
CTTCCCGTCCCACAGCGCCAGCAGAAGCCGGCCTGCCGGTGGCGCATATTTGCCCGGCAATGACTGCATCTCGTCTTCAAATCCATGGAAGCAGAGTTTGAATTCCAGCCACGCCGCATATTCTTCGATCAACTGGCGTGCCGTGCTCACTTGCGCCGGGCTTTCGGCTTGTACAATCGTCAACATCTCAAGACTCACCCAGCCGCTTGCAACGTGGCCTTTTTAGCTTCCATCCGGCTGATAAGACGGTCATGCCAGCCGGAGAAAAATAGCAGAGCAGTCAATGCGCCGACCCCGGCTGTAGCCATGTCTTCCTGCGTGTCCCACGGATCGCCCTGAGTTCCAAGAAAAGCGTCCGCTGCCGATCCGGTTCCCACGGCAACTCGCCATTCCAGCAACTCGTAAGCCGCGCTTACCGCCAGGCAGATACTCAATACGATGAAAAACAGCCATCCGCGCTTCAAAACAATTTTCTGCCGTAACAGAACTTCACGCGCCATCAATGCCGGTACAAAGCCCTGGGCAAAATGCCCTACGCGGTCATAATCATTCCGCGCCAGGTGAAAGTGGTCGCGAATCCAGTTAAACAGCGGCACCTCAGCATAGGTGTAATGTCCGCCCACAAACAGAATGCACGCATGCAGCGTGATGAGCAGATACACCACCGGGGTGAATTGAAACCTTGGGTAGGTAATGGCCAGGGCCGCCAGAGCCAGAATTGCCGGAAATACTTCCAGCACCCACGTGAAGTAATCATGTGGATGGACTGCGGACCACGCCAGAACAATGGCGAAGCCGCACAGCAGGGTGCCAAGAACAGGTCTCTGTTCACGCAGCATCGGTCCCACTAGCCCATCAGCATTCCGCCATTCACCTTGAGCACATGGCCGGTGATATAGCTTGCTTCTTCTGAGGCCAGAAAGCGGACCGCGTGGGCAACTTCCATGTCAGTCCCGGCGCGGCCCAGCGGGATTGCTTCATTCACTTTGGATTTCAAGTCGGCCGAGAGTGCTTCCGTCATGGCTGTTTCAATGTATCCGGGCGCCACGGCATTCGCGGTGATATTGCGTGAAGCAACTTCGCGCGCAATGGCCATAGTAAAACCGATGAGCCCGGCCTTTGAAGCCGCATAATTTGCCTGGCCCGCCTGGCCGGTCTGTCCAAAGACGCTGCTGATATTTATGATGCGCCCCCAGCGCGGCTTTAGCATTGAGCTGATAGCGGCTTGAGTCGTATAAAAAGCGCCGCTCAGATTGGTCTGGATGACTGAATCCCAATCTTCTTTTTTCATCCGCATCAACAGCGTGTCTTTAGTTACGCCGGCGTTGTTGACCAGAATTTCAATCTTTCCAAACCGTTCGATCATGGATTTTACCGCGCTCTTAACGTCAGCTTCATTGCCCACGTCCATGCGAAACGTGGCCGCCTGGCCGCCTTTGTCGGCGATTTCCTTCGCTACCGCGGCCAGCTTCTCTTCATTGCGTGCCGCCAGCGCGATCAAAGCGCCGCCTTCAGCCAGCGCCAGCGCGCAGGCGCGGCCAATCCCCTGTGAAGCTCCCGTTACCAGCGCCACGCGCCCTGTTACTCCCGGCATCTTTGGTTTGTCTCCCTACAAAAAGTTAACTGCAAATTATATGCGATTGCCGCCCACGCGCGGCCTTCAGCACCGCGCTTGCATTGTGTGACCGGCATCACAGCATTGTTTCTGGATGCAACCTATATTGGGTCATCGTTGACTGGAAAGGCGCTGTTCAGCAGGTCCCGGAACGTAACAGGACCGCGGATCGCGTCCCGCGCTCCAAGTTGACCATGACCCTTTTGCGGAGGTCATTGGCAACCATAGAAAGCTGACCACTGGGCCCTAAACCTGCTGGTCAGCTTTTTTTTGTTTTATTACATGGCCGTGCTTCGTCGCTCTACCCGGGCAGGTTGCAACAAAACTTCATCGCGGAAGGCCAGCTTCATAATCGGCGGCGCAACCAGCGTTGTGATGCCGGTCATAAAGATCACCAGCGCATACGCCGATTCGGAAACGATATTCATCTGCAAGCCCACCAGGGCCACGATAAGCCCGACTTCGCCGCGGGGGACCATGCCGATCCCGACCTTTAACGCGGTCCGCCAGCCGGAATGCAACACAGGCAGGCCACAGCCCACCAGTTTGGAAACGATTGCCAGCAGCGAGATCACAATGGCTGAGACCAGCAGCTTGCTATCGAAAACCGACATATTCATGCGGGCGCCCATGCTGAAAAAGAAAAAAGGCGCCAGAAATTCATTGATGGAAAAAACGCGCGAGCGCAGGTTCCATCGCGGCGAGTATTCGGCAAACGCCAGGCCGGCAAAAAATGCGCCAATGATTGCAGCCATGCCGATCTTTACCGCCGCATAAGAAAGTCCCAGGCAGATGGCCAGCGCAATGATCAACGGCGCATCCTGCGTGGACATGCGTTCCATGCCGGGCTCCATGCGTTTGACCACGCGCGGCGCATAAAACATCATGAGCAGCGCAAAGCCGATGGCTTCAATCGCCGTGATGAGAAGCTGCGCCCATTCCAGCCCGGTGGAAGAAACCACCCCAACCACCACGGCCAGCACAATCATTCCCAGCACGTCATCAAACACGGCCGCGCCCAGAATGATGCGGGCGGAAACCGTTTGCAGCAGATTCATGTCCCCCAGCACGCGCGCTGTAATGCCAACGCTGGTGGCCACCATGGCGGCTGCCACAAACACCGCTTCATGCGGGGGATGATGGCGCAACAACATGTAGGAGACGCCAAAAACAAATGGCACCGCAATCCCGGCCACGGCGACAGAGAGCGACGTGCGGCCTACGCTGATCAAGTCTTTGGGCTGTGTTTCCAGGCCAACGGTAAATAGAAGAAAGATGGCGCCGATTCCCGCAATGGCGTAGATCGCGTCTGTCGGGACTACAAGGCGCGCGCCGTACGGTCCCAGGAGCACGCCGGCAAGGATCTCGCCCAGCACGGCAGGTAAGTGCATCCTCTCAAAGGCTTCACCAAAGAGCTTGGCCCACACGAAGATGAAAAACAGCTGAAAAAGAAATGGATCAGCAGTATGCATTGAACTGAATTATGTGCAGGGCCCAGCGAAACCTTAAATCTATACGATGCGGGATTGCGAGCCAAATCCAGAGTAGATGCTGGATTTCAAAACCCATATCCCTCTGTTTTCCGGCCCGGACTGTAGCTGATTGCCACGCGACTGTGACTTTCTGACGCGCCTTTTGAGAAGCAGCTCTCGAATTCTGGAAACCAGCTCTCGATTTTTCCCACAGCAACCCTGTCTTTTGTCATCCTAATTTCTAAGGACAAAGTATGCAGGTGACGCATCTCATCAGCAAAACCACCATGAAAACAGCAGCTGGAAAGTTGTGGACAATTCCCCTGATGGATGCCGCCATAGGCGGGCTGGTTTGTGCGCTGGCCGCCCTGGCTCTGAGTGCCGCCGCCAATGGCCATGGCTGGAAGAATCTGGCCCCACTGATTTTCACGGTCGTACTGCTGATCATCGCCGGTCTGTTCGGATCGCGCGCGGGGATCATAGGCACGGTGCTTGCCGCCACGATATTTGCCAGCTTCCTTTTCAATCCCATGGGCAACATTCAGGTGGCGGATGAATCGGCCCGCGGCAACCTGGGCTGGATGATGCTGATTGGAATCGGTTTCTCGTTTTTGTTCGCGCCTCCCACTTCAGGAATCCGTCGGCAGTAAGATCCCTCTTCTCGAAAAGCGGTCCAAACAACGCAACAGCGCTTGTGGGCCGGGCATCCTAACACTCTCAGTTCCAAAAATCCGGGCCTCTGCCCGACGGCAAGGGATTCCCCTATGGCTACCGCACCTCAGTTGCCGACAACCCGCCCACGCTGGGCGCGCTCGCCTTTTTATTTCAATTCCGCCTCCCACCTGCTTCGCGTCGGACGGGAAAAGGCGACCACGCTCATGGAGTTGCTGGAAGCCATGCGCACGTGTCCGGAATCATCCATTTTCCAGCATACTTTTCAGACCCTGGCGGAGCACCACTTTATCAGCGGTGGTTTTTCCAATGATTTTTCGCACTGGGCTTTTGCATCGTGTAATGAAGTTGAACTGGCAGAGAGGCTGGCCGCTATCGATGTCCGGGAATTTACCTCGATTGCCACGTTGCGTGAACGCCTGATCCACATTATTGAGAGTTATTTGCAGAAGAACCCGCGCGCAGCCGGCCGCGTGGCCATGGAGCCGTTTTACGTCATGGCTTCAGACCTGGTGGTGGTGCCAACTCCGTATGTGGCGCGCAACCTGGAAGAGTTTGCCGACGGCTTGCGCAAAGTCAGCATTCACGCCATTTACTACCACTTTATCGATGCCCGGCTGCGTCTCAAGCTCAATAGCAACGATTTTTCTGTCTGGCTGGAAAAGGAACTGGATCTCCCGCAAGCGGCCGACAAGGTCAATCGCATTGACATTTATACCTCCACGCTTGAAGAGGTGCGGCGGGGCATCCTGAAGGTGATTGAAATCGAGATGGGCCGCGTGTGATCCGCCCTACATGAAAATGTCGCGGGAATGTATTTACATGGTTGAGAAAACGGCTTTGGAGCATTGGATGAAAGACAAGAATCCGGGGAAGACGGTGATGATAGATGAGAACGGGAAGGCCGGCGAACTTAAGCCTGAACCGCAGGGCAAGACCGAAGTTGCACGGAAGCCGGCAAAAGAAACAGCGGCGGCGCCGCTGCCCGGAATTGAACGTCGTTTCCGGCAGACGGATTTGCCGGCGCATTTTATAGAACGCCGGAAGCATCCACGCATCAGCATACAACCGCCTCCGGTGCCGGCGCCTCCGCGGTTTGAAGACTATGGGCCGATCATCGGCAAGCCGGAACTGGACGAGATCCGTTTTCTCGCGCGCCATCTTCGCGGCAAAACGGTGAAGATGGTCAATTCCACGGCAGTGGGAGGAGGCGTGGCGGAAATCCTGAACCGCTTGATTCCTCTGCTGAACGAACTGGAAGTTCCCACGCGCTGGGACGTGATCACCGGCGGCAATGACTTTTTTGAAGTCACAAAAGGCTTCCACAACGCGCTG
>DASXIL010000170.1:0-3055 GCA_036497985.1 Candidatus Angelobacter sp.
CTTTCCACAGAGCCGATGGCAGGAAATAGTGAATGACGTTAACCCGGAACTGAGGTTCGTTCTACGGTCTCAGATGCTGGATACGATCATTGCTTACCTGAAAAGCGCGGGAAAGCCGGTAGAGAGGAATCGGCTGGCACGCGCACTCCACACCCAGGCGGCAGGCCCCATGCAACGCATCCGCCAGTCAATTACCACGAACCTGCGGATTGGGAATCTGACGCTCCACTCGGGGAGCAAAGTCGGCTTGCCAGCCTGGAAGAAAACAGCAGAGTAAAAGCTAGACGTGTAAGGCTAAATGTTACCCACGGCGTTGCCGTGGGCTAAAGCTGCCGGTGCGCCTCACGGCGCGTGCAGTGCAGTGGGAGAGGAGACGCTGCGCGCCAGTAGTTCCGTTGCAAAGACTGAGCGCCCGGGTAGAATCCAAGCTAAACATGTCCTTCGACCAAAGAAGCTGCTAACCTTACCCCTCGCGCACATGGAAAACACACGACTTCTAGTCTCCTTTGTTTTATTGTTCGCGGCCACACGCATGTCTGGCCAGCAGGGCCGCCCATCTCCGCAGAGCGGTTTGGATATCGAAGCCGCAAGCCGCTTCGCCCGCTAGGCGCTCGACTGCGTGCACAAGGAATATCCCAACAAAATCTCGCACTCGATGAACAGCGACGCTGACGTTGCGCCCCCGCGCAAACTCACGCCCGCGTTTTACGGCTGCTATGACTGGCACTCGTCGGTCCACGGACACTGGCTCCTCGCGCGCCTCACCCGCACGTTTCCTGACGCACCTTTCGCGCTTCAGGCGCGTGCCGCGTTACAGCAGAGCCTGACCGCAGAGAACCTGCAAGTGGAGGCCGCATACCTGCGAGCTGAAGGCCGCGCGAGCTTTGAACGGCCGTACGGCCTCGCCTGGCTGTTGCAGCTCAGCGTGGAACTCCGCGACTGGGCGGCCGACGATCCGCACAACCAGACCGTACACGCGTTTTATGTCAACCTGCTTCCGCTGGAGCAGAGCGCAGTGGATCGTCTCAAGGTCTGGCTGCCCAAGCTCTCCTATCCGGTCCGTATCGGCGAGCACAATCAGACCGCTTTCGCTATGGGGCTGATGATCGACTACGCACGCCGCGTCGACGATCAGGATTTCACAAAACTCCTTCTTACCAAGGCACGTCAGTTTTATCTGGCCGACAAAGATTGCCCTCTCGCCTACGAACCTTCTGGCGAAGACTTTCTCTCGCCTTGCCTGGCGGAAGCCGATGTCATGCGCCGCGTGCTCTCTCCAAACGACTTTGCCTCGTGGCTAAAGACATTTCTTCCGCAAATTCCCCGCGACGGCTCTGCCGGCTGGCTGCCGACGCAGAAATCTACCGATCCCTCTGACCCTAAACTCGCCCACATTGATGGCCTGAACCTGAGCCGGGCCTGGATGCTCGAGGGCATCGCCTCAGGACTTCCCGCGAACGATCCGCGGCTGAAGTCGTTCGCCGCTTGTGCCGCAGCGCATCGCAGCGCCGGACTGGCTGCCGTTACCGGCGAACACTATGAAGGCGGACACTGGCTGGGCAGCTTCGCCGTGTATCTCGTCACCCGGCGCGGCATCGCCAAGTAAAGCTGATCTTGATGCGTAACGAGTTCATAGAATCCAGGCCCAAAACCGCCTGTATCGGCATTACACACCCTTTGGGTTGGATTGGCCCAATTGATCCCGCCCGAGCCTAAGCTATCGATTGAAAACAAAAGACTTATCCTGCTACTCTGATTGGCCCCAAGACTGCTTTATTCAAGCTCAAGTCAGCATAGATTCCCCTGTGCTACTTCGTCTTTGAAAGGGAAAAAGGTACAGCCTGAAACGCTTTCCCCAAGCCTGGAACCCTGCCGCTTTTGCCGCGCACTTTACGGCGCATGAGCGCACCGGAAGTCCGTTGTCTTGGGGACGCATGGGCCATGTACATGGGAGCGATGATACGACGGAGTCGCCCCACTATCAGGACGATGCTCGTAGGACTCTACTAACACAACGCCACTCGATCGAAACCTCAGACATTTTTAATTCTTGGAGGCCCAATGAAACGGGTTTATTTGTTCACACTGCTATGCGTGGTGTTTGCTTTGTTGCTGACAGGTTGCGGAGGCGGCAGTTCCACTAATCAAGTTTCCACCGGCGCAGGACAAGTGGTCGTTCAGACCGGCGACGCCGTTAATGACCAGATTGCGAAATTGGAGCTCACCATCAGCTCTATCACACTTACAGGCGTAAGCCCAACTGCTACCACAGCAAATTTGCTTTCGAAACCCGGTGAGGTGGAATTTACCCACCAGGCCGGAACGTTTGAACCGTTAACTCTTGCCAACCTTCCGCCCGGCACCTATAACGGAGCGACGATCACCGTTACCGGCGCTGAAGTTGTTGTGCTTAATGCCGGCGTACCCACAAAAGTATCGGCAACTATTTCCGGTAGCCCCGTAAACGTGACCTTTGCCAACATCACGGTTACCAGCACACCACTTTTCCTCAACTTTGATCTTGATCTGGCGGCGTCCGTGGTGCTCAATGGTACGCCGATCACTTCAGCCACCATTACTCCCAAGTTCAACGTGACTTCAGCTGCCACACCGCCGGCCGGCAATGAAGGAAATGAAGACCACGATAACGGAGAACTGGACGACGTTCACGGCAGCGTGAAATCAATCAGCGCTCCAAATTTCACTATCACCACCAAAACAACTGACATCACGTTTGCCACGGATGCCAACACCAGGTTCAAGGATGGCATTACTCAGCTTTCTGACCTCAAGGTCGGCGACATTGTTGAAGTTGATGGCGTCACCAAGAGCGATGGCACCAAGCTGGCGACCAAGGTCGAGCGTGAAAGCAGCGAGAATGGCGAAGAGGTTGAAGGTCTGATCTCAGCGCTGGATAATCCGCTGACCAAGATCACGGTAATTCATCAAGAGGATTCAACCGGTAATTCCAATTCACCAGTCACAGTGGATATCGGCGTGAACTCCAGCACGGTATTCAGCGTCCGCTCCGACAAGCTGAACATTACTGCTCCGG
>DASXIL010000171.1:0-6888 GCA_036497985.1 Candidatus Angelobacter sp.
CGGAGCTCGCCCGCGAATCCTAGAACGATTGCGACCAGCACTTGGCGCCAATACCAAGAGACCGGGCGTCCGCGCCTGAACGCCTCCAACAGATCGCCTGCCAGAGCCTCATTCTTCTTTCCCAGGGTAAGATGCTCAAGCATCCATGTCGCAATTGTTGGTGGATCGTTCGGCCTCATGCGCGTTCTCCTTTCAACTCTGGGAGTCGACGCCACAATCTGGTTAAGACTTGGCGGGTACTGTGTACCTGTCGAAGGCCCTCTTTTGTGACTTTAAAATACCGCTTTGCCTTACCCCCGCGTTCAGGAGTTGGGTCGCCGAGGCTTGACGCAACCAGACCCTTTTGTTCCAGCCGCTCGAGAGCCGCATACACACTGCCTACCGAGACGCCTCGTCCACGGCGCTTTTCGAGTTCTCGGGAAATAGGAACTCCATAGGCATCGTCACCCAATTGGATCAGGGTCAAGATAACCATCAATTCGAACTCTCCAAGATAGCCTCGTTCCATGATTTATTCAATAATAGCGAAGAAATACATGCCCTGCAACGGTTATTTAATCGCGAAGAAATAGTCTAGAGGCGAACGCTTGATCGGAGCTTTGGCAAGTCTCCCCAAACTTCCTGTATCAAAAGCACGAGGAGATCAGCGGGTACAGAATTGATTGGCAGTTTGGAATGAAGCGACAGAAACTAATGCCGTGCCCACTGCGGATCATTTTCTGCCGACACAATCAAGCCATCGCGCATATGAATGATACGGTCGCCGATTTCCGCAGCCTCGGGATTGTGCGTGATCATCAGCACGGTTTGCCCGAATTGCTTGTTGGCGTCGCGTAGCATCTTCAAGACGATGTCGGAGTTCTTGGAATCCAGGTTGCCGGTAGGTTCGTCGGCCAGGATCAGCGCCGGTCCGTTGATGACGGCGCGCGCCAGCGCGACCCGTTGTTGTTCGCCGCCGGAAAGCTCTGACGGACGATGATCGAGACGTCCGGCAATACCCAGCATCTGCGTGACCTGCTCAAACAATCTTTTATCCAGGCCGTTCTTACCGGAAATCTCGCGCGCAATCTCAATGTTCCCTTTGGCGGTAAGGGTGGGCAGCAGGTTGAATTTCTGGAAGACGAAGCCGATCTTCTGCTTGCGCATTTCCGTGCGCTGCGCGTCAGAAAGCTGGGCAAAATCGGCGCCGTCAATCGTCACGCGGCCGGAGGTCGCGCGCGTGAGCCCGCCCAGAATATAGAAGAGGGTTGATTTGCCGCTGCCGGAAGGACCGACGATAGTGACAAATTCGCCCTTCTCCACGCTGAAGCTCACGCCTCTGAGAGCGGGCACATCGACTTTGCCGATGCGGTAAACCTTGGTTACGTTTTCAGCTTGGATGATCGGGGCCACTCAGTCGATATTACCAGACCGCGCCTTGAGAGAACGGGGGCAAACAACGGCAAAGCGCGACATTTTATTCTGTCGCTGCGCTCCAAGCCGCTAGTGAGTCGATCATCTGGTCCATTTCTCCCGCTCCCGACGCGAGCGGCCCGGCGCGCTCGGGCCTCGCCGCTTAATTCCAAATGAGATTGTCGCTTACGCTAACTTGCTGCCTGCATCCTGACAGGCTCAGGCGCGGGTCCGCGCTTGGGTCCGCGCTTTTTCACCAGCATCAGGCGGATCCGCTCCAGCAACTCAATTGGCGCGTACATTCCTTTAGGCAAAAAGAGATCGGCGCGTGTGTCTTTCTCATAAAAGCGTGTCTTGCCGGAAAAAAGAATGGCTGGAGTGCAGGCAGAAATTTCTTTGATCTTATCCACCAGCTCCGCGCCGTCCAGGCCGGGCATTTGCAGGTCACTCAAAACCAGGTCAACGCCGCCCTGCTTAAAGGCCTCCAGGGCCTGTTGGCCATTGCTGCATGCCAGCACGCGGTAGCCGCGCGTTTCCAGCATTAGTTTTCGAATGGAAAGCGCCTGCTCGTTATCGTCCACGCACAGAATCGTTCTTTTCGGTCGCATCTTTATTTTCCCCCTGGGATTTTTCCGTCGCCGGCCGGCGCAAAAGGCGTTCACGGAAGTTTTTACGACTGGGTGTTTGTTACTTTGGTTCAGGAACTTTACGGCAATCGAAGCGAGAAAGGCAAGTAACCGAAACGCCAACAAGTGGAAAACTCTGTGGAGAACTTTTTTCGGACTGGAATCGTGACCGGAAAGCGCGGAAAATAGACAGCTTGCTGCTCTGACTCTCAAAAAAATAAATTTCCGCCGGCTTTGCACAAAAGCAAATCTCACCACGGATGAACACGGATGACACGGATTTACAAACTTAAAAATGGTCCTAATTGAACTTTTTGATCCGTGTAAATCAGTGTTATTCGTGGTAAGGGTTGGATTCTCGTGCAAAGCTATTTTCGTCTATAAAATAAATTCTCCGCGCGCGACTTCCGCCACATGGCCGCCCACGCGCACGTTAACGATCTTGTCGCCATTTCGTCCGGCGCTGAAAAATATACGGCTGCGGCGCTTCATTTCCACGCCTTGCTCCATTAGCACCTGCTGATCCGGAGGAACAACGCCATATTGCACCGCCCACGCGGCACATGGACCGGCCGCAGAGCCTGTCGCGGGGTCTTCACCGTTATAAAAGATCATGCGTGACTGCAGTGTGGCTTCAGGGTTCAGAGTCTCACGGGAAACAAAGTAAAAGAACTTTGCGTCGGACTTGTCGAGATAAGCCTTCATGTTTGCCCATGTGGGCGAGAGCTTTTGCAGGATCGCGAGAGATTTTAGCGGAACAATAGCGAATGCGTTGCCGGTGCTCACGGTCTGGATCGGCACGTCGTCGGCAATGTCATCGAGTGAAAGCCCTGAGGCGCGGGCTATATCTTCACGCGAATGCTTCTTCTTAAATTCAGGGTCGCGCTGCGTCATCAGCCCAAAAGGCAGGCCGTCGCGCGTGGAGAAGCGCACAGGAATGCGGCCAACGTTCAGGTCCAACGCGATTTCTTCCGCGCTGCCGTTGCCGCGCTGGGCGTCGTTCCGCAAAACCATGGCCGTGCCCAGCGTGGGATGTCCGGCGAAGGGAAGCTCTTCCGTTGTGGTAAAGATTCTCACGCGTACACCGCGTTCGCGCTCGGTAGCGGCATCGCGCGGCAGGATGAATGTGGTTTCAGAGAGATTTGTTTCCCTTGCTATCGCTTGCATCTCTGCATCGGAGAGTGAACTGCCGTCGGCGAAGACGGCCAGCTGGTTTCCTTCCAGCGGTACTGAGGTAAAAACATCCACCTGCACAAACGGCAAACGGCGTTTCGTATTTGACATTGGATTCATCCAACCCTACCCTGAGATTTCAATATATATAAGGACCGCTAACCGAGATTGCCAGAATTGCCAAAAGCTGCGAAACATTGCCAAAATTGGAATCCAGGGGCGCAACCTGTTTCTCTTGATCGCGCACACGTGCTTGTCAGGACTGCCAACGGCTTTGCTTTTCAATTCTCACTCTTTGGCAATTTTGGCAATCGTTTCCATCGTCCAGTTTCGACCGTCTAAACCATGAAGTCTTTCCGCAAACTGCTGGCTCGCACTCCCTTCTACGGCGTCTATAAATCGCTGGGCCATTATCCGGATTACTGGTACTGGAAGCTGCGCGGCGAGCCAATTCGCTCTCCGCATCTGCTCAAGCAGCGCACCGTCCGTGAATACGCGCAGCGTTACGGCCTGCGCGTGCTGGTTGAAACCGGCACTTACTACGGCGAGATGGTGGCCGCCATGAAAAACCGTTTTGCGGAAATCCATTCCGTGGAGTTTGATTCCGCTCTGGCACAGCGCGCCGCAAAAAAGTTTGCCGGCTCATCTCACGTGCATATTCATGAAGGCGACAGCCAGAAGGTTGTGCCGGAACTGCTGAAGTCGCTCAAGGAGCCTGCGCTCTTCTGGCTGGATGCCGGCTATTACGGCTGGGCCGGCCTTCAGGGCAATAAACAGCGGCTTACCAGCGAACTGGAATCCATCCTGAAGGATTCGCGCTACCGGCACGTGATCCTGATGGACGACGCGCGCGGCCTCAACGGCCAGAACGGTTCACCCACCGTGGAGCAGTTGAAGCAGAGGATCGAAGCCGAATTTCCGGGCCGGAGCGTGGAGGTGAAGTATGACATTTTGCGGATCACGCCTTTGCCTCGTCCCGAGCGTAGCGAGGGAACCCTATAGCCGCGCGAATCAACGCGAAATACGCAAATCAATAGCTGGATTTTTTGATTCGTGTTCATTCGCGGAAATTCGCGGCCAATTCTTTGCCTTGTAAAAATACGATATTCTGCAGGTCACGTAGCAGAAAGTGCGGTGTTACAGGAGGGACGGCATGATTCGAGAACGCGCGCCGAAAATCTTATTGGTGCTGGTGGGATTGTTCTTTACGGCGGCGGCCTATCCTGCCATCGGCGGTCTGCACAACCCAGTCAATTCTGATACGGGCGACACCATGCAGATGGCCATTTATGCCACTCTGGGCATCTTCCTTCTTATTGCGTCGCGAAATCCGTCGGCGCACCGCAGCCTGATCGCCTTCGCGGCATGGTCGAGTTTCGCTCACGCGGCAGTCATGTCGACCTTGGGCTTTGAAATTCCCGAGCTGCGCACCGGGTTTCTGATCGCTTCCGGCGTGCTCGTTGTGATTGGTGTTGCTCTGATTGTCTTAGCGCCGCAAAAACAGTCAGCAGGACAGGTATCGGCATCCAGGGCGTAAGATTGCTTGGTTTTCTCCGCGTCTCCGCGGTGAAATGAACCCTTTTGGGGCTGCTTCTCTAACCGTCCCTTGTCCGTCTAACTTAGGTCAGACCGTTGCGCCGCTCAGGCGAGATTGGTATAACCTCATCCATCGAGGGCAGTCATGTCTTTTCTTCGCGATTTGAAAGTTGCCATTCGCTCTTTAGCCCGAGCCCGGGCATTGTGGTTCACCGTAGCCATCACTCTGGCTCTTGGTATCGGCGCAAATGCAGCCATTTTCAGCGTGATTCGCGGTGTGCTGCTGCGGCCGCTGGCCAACCGCGACGAGGACCGCCTGCTCTACGTGCGCCAGAGCGCTCCGGGAATCGGCGCGGAGAATACCACTTTCTCCGTTCCGGAAATCAATGACATAGGCAGCGGGTTGAAGAGCATCAAGGAACTTGGCACTTTTTCCGCAGTCGACTTCACCATTCTTGGGCTGGGCGAGCCGCGCGAGATCCGCGCCGGCGTGGTGGATGGCAATTACTTTGACGTGATGGGGCTGCGTCCGGTGCTGGGACGCCTGCTCAATCCCAGCGACGATGGCCCAAAAGCCGCAGGCGCGGCGGTGCTTACATACCGGTTCTGGGTCAATTCACTGCACTCCGATCGCGGCGTGATCGGGAAAGTAGTCCGGCTTGGAGGGTTTGAAGGCAGCCGTTCCGCCACCATTGTTGGCGTGTTGGAACCATCCGTTCCTTATCCGGTGGAAACGGAGATGATTGCCAACATTGTCACCAGTCCGCATCACCTCTCGGCAACCATGGTGACCGGCCGCGAGCATCGCATGACCGAGGTGTTCGCGCGTCTTGCTCCCGGCGCAGACCTTGAAGCCGCCAGAGCGGAGCTGAGTACGGTGTATGCGGCCATGATGTCCGCGCATCCTGAAGTTTACAAGCCCGGCGACCACTACAAGATTGAAGTAACGCGCATGCATGACCAGATCAATTCGCGTGCCCGCACGATTTTGTGGGTGCTGTTTGCGGCATCCGGCCTGCTGTTTGTGATTGCATGCTCCAACGTGGCTAATCTTATTCTGGCGCGCGCCGTGCGCCGCGAACCGGAGATGGCCATTCGCGCAGCGCTGGGAGCAACTACCAGCGCGTTCAGGCGTTCACTACTGGCGGAAGGCATTGTGCTTTGCGGCAGCGGCGCTCTGGCAGGCATTGCCATTGCAGCGCCGATGGTGGCCGTGCTGGCTAAATATGCTTCAAGGTTTTCAGTCCGCGCTCTTGACCTCACGCTCGATTTCAGCATGATCTGGATCGGAGTCGCGCTCGCGATGGTCGCCGCCGTTTTCCTTGCCTTTGTGCCTCGCCTGCCTGCTCCGGATACCTCCGCTGGATTTAGCCTTTCCAGCAGTGTTCGCGTGAGCGGCGGAAGCAGCCGGCGCCTTGGTATTTTTGCCGTTACACAAATCACTGCATCATTCCTGTTGCTGGCTGGGGCAGGTGCACTGGTGAAAACTCTGCTGGTGCTGGAGAAAACGCAGCCGCCATTTGAGACTGCGCACGTTCTGGCGGTGAATCTGCCGGTAATGGCGGAAGGCAAAACACCGGACCAGGTGCGGGATTTTTACCGTGAAGTGTCACGCCGCGTGAGCACGTTGCCGGGAGTGCAACATGTTTCTTCAGGTTTCGGCGTGCCCTGGCGCGATGGCCGGGCACTGAGCATCAGCTTCACCTTCTCTGTGGAAGGAGCACGGCGCGAAAACAGCGAGGACTCGCGCGCACGCTTCCGGTCGATCTCGCCGGGATTCTTCGAAACCATGGGCGTGCCGATTGTGGAAGGCCGCGACTTCAGAGACACCGACCGCGACGGCGCGGAGCGCGTGGTGATCATCAGCAGGAGCGTCGCCCAAAAGCTCTTTCCAGGGCGAGAGGCAGTGGATCGTCATCTGCAATGGACAGACGGCGTAATGAAGTTTATCGGCATCAGCACAGAGCCGCGGCGGATCATCGGCGTGGTGCCCGACGTGGACGATGAAAACATCATCCCGCAACCCGCCATGACGATTTATCAGCCATCAACGCAGGAAGGTTTTAATGGGCGGCTTTTTGTGCGCGCACAGAATGATCCTTATGCGCTGGTTCCCGCCATTACGCGGACAATCCATGACATGTCGGCAGACCAACCCGTG
>DASXIL010000172.1:0-2383 GCA_036497985.1 Candidatus Angelobacter sp.
AGCGCAGGATGCGTGAAACGCTTCAACGCCGATCCGGAAAAGTATCTGGCTCCCAGACTGCCTGCCGCCCAGGCTCCAAAAAGCCAGATGGTGCAAATCGCCGGGATTACGCCGCCGAAACCCACCGTACAAACTGCGCCGCAGCAGCAAGAGACCGGGAAGGGAACTATCACCTACGTTTGCCCCATGGACCCTGAAGTCCGTGAGAGCAAACCTGGACCGTGCCCCAAGTGCGGCATGGCCCTGGAACCGGAGAGCGTGCAATACACCTGCCCCATGCATCCGGAAATCGTCCGCGACGGTCCGGGTAATTGTCCGATTTGCGGAATGGCACTTGAACCGCGCGTCGCTGCGGGCGTCCATGAAGAAGATGATTCTGAATTGCACAGCATGGAGCGACGCTTCTGGGTTGGCGTGGCGCTTAGCCTTCCGCTACTGGCGATTTCCATGGGTGGCATGGCTGCCGGTAGCCCGCTCCACAACCTTCCCGCTGGGTGGATGGAATGGCTGCAGCTTTTGCTCGCCACGCCGGTGGTGCTCTGGGGAGGCTGGCCATTCTTCCAGCGCGGCTGGGCATCTCTTGTCAATCGCCATCTCAATATGTTCACGCTCATTGCCATGGGCACGGGCACAGCGTATCTCTTCAGCCTGATTGCAACACTCGTGCCCGGTATTTTCCCTGCATCGTTTCTCGGCCATGGCGGCAGGCCAGAAGTCTATTTTGAATCCGCAGCGATTATCGTAACTTTGGTCTTGCTCGGACAGGTCCTTGAATTGCGCGCCCGCCGGCAGACCAGTTCAGCCATCAAGGCGCTGCTTGACCTCAATCCCAAAACGGCGCGGCGCGTTCGGGCAGATGGATCGGACGAGGAGATTTCCCTCGACCATATCCAGCGTGGCGACCGCCTGCGCGTTCGCCCCGGCGACCGTGTTCCCGTGGACGGCATTGTGGAAGAAGGGAACAGCGCTGTCGATGAGTCGATGATTACCGGGGAATCCATGCCGGTGGAGAAAATACCTGGCGTAAAAGTTGTTGGCGGCACGGTGAATCAAACCGGTTCATTCATCATGCGCGCCGAAAGATTAGGCTCTGAAACGTTGCTGGCGCAGATCGTTCGCATGGTTGCTGAAGCCCAGCGCAGCCGCGCTCCCATTCAATCGCTGGCCGACAAAGTCTCCGGCTACTTTGTGCCTGCGGTCCTGCTGGTCGCCGTCCTCACATTCATAGCCTGGTCAATCTGGGGTCCTGAGCCTCGATTCGCTTACGCTCTGGTCAACGCCGTTGCGGTACTCATCATTGCCTGCCCCTGCGCTTTGGGTCTAGCCACTCCTATGGCTGTGATGGTCGGCACCGGACGCGGCGCCCATGCCGGTGTTCTTGTCAGAAATGCTGAAGCGCTGGAACTCATGGAGAAGGTTGACACGCTGGTGCTCGACAAAACCGGAACCTTGACGGAAGGGAAGCCGCGAATGACATCTATCCTTGCTACTGGCGGCATCTCTCAAGTGGACCTTCTGCTGCTGGTGGCGGCGGTCGAGAAATTGAGCGAGCACCCGGTTGCCGCGGCCGTCGTTCAAGAAGCAGCACAACGCCGACTGAAGCTTCCACAGGCTGAGAGTTTCCAATCGTTCACCGGCCAGGGTGTTGCAGCAGAAGTTCTGGGGCGGCAAATTATTGTAGGAACATCTGATTTTCTAGCGGGTAGAGGAATCGATACGAGTCCGTTATCGCTGCAAGCCCAAACGCTTAGCCAACAAGGACAGACAGTTGTATTGGCCGCCGTGGACGGAAAGCCCGCTGGCCTGATTGCTGTTGCCGATCCCATCAAGCCTTCAGCCAGGGAAGCGGTGTCATCCTTAAAGCGCAGCGGTCTGCGTCTGGTCATGCTCACGGGCGACAATCGCGCCACTGCTGAAGCCATCGCCAAAGAGCTGGGCATTGCTGAATTTGAAGCCGAAGTGTTGCCGGAAAAGAAGTCAACGATTGTAAAAAGACTGCAAAGCGAAGGCCACACAGTTGCCATGGCCGGTGACGGCGTTAATGACGCGCCTGCGCTTGCCCAGGCAAATATTGGCATCGCCATGGGAACTGGTACTGACGTGGCCATGGAAAGCGGAGACATTACGCTGATCAAAGGCGACCTCAACGCCCTGATGCGTGCGCGCAACCTGAGCCGCGCCACCATGAGCAATATCCGCCAGAATCTTTTCTTTGCCTTTATCTATAACTTGCTTGGCGTTCCCATTGCCGCTGGCGTCTTGTATCCATTTACAGGATTGCTGCTGCAGCCGGTCTTTGCCGCAGCGGCAATGAGCTTCAGCTCGGTTTCGGTGATTGCCAATGCTCTGCGGCTGCGCAGGGCGAAGCTGTAGTTTCGGTTGT
>DASXIL010000173.1:0-12173 GCA_036497985.1 Candidatus Angelobacter sp.
CTCTTCGCCGTCGACGACAGATATCCTGACCAGGTCCAGGTTGTCTACTCGGATGTTGGCAAGACACAGCTTGATGAGATGCGCCTTGCAGCACCGGTTGAGTCAGTGCTTGGCTTCAGCCCCGCGCAGATGGAGATCACCGGCAGCGCACTGCCGGAAGATATCCGGGGCTACTACCTCACGGAGAATGCCGGGACTTTCTTTGGTGTCAGCCCGCTTCTCGGCCGCAACCTCGAGCCATCCGATGCGGAGAACGGCGGCCACTCCGTGGTTGTTCTCAACTACCGCTTCTGGCAGCAACACTTCGGCGGCGATCCCCACGTCATCGGCCGAACGCTGGAACTCGATCATGCCCCCTACACCATCATTGGGGTGATGCCGCGCAGCTTTGCCTTCAATGACCTTAGTGGCGTTGGGGATGTCTACCTCCCGGCCAGTCTCATGCCGCGTCTACCCAACATCCCCTATCTGCTGTACGTACCGTGGGTCAAGCTCCGGCCCCACGTTACACTCGCCGCGGCCAACAGTGCGCTTGCGCCCATTGTGCGCGAGTTTGCGAAACAGCATCCCCAGCGCTTTCCCCACGACTGGCATCTCGCGCTGGAGCCCATCATCTGGACTTTCCAGGAGAATACCGGCCACACCCTGAAGCTTCTTCTCGCAGGCGTTGTGCTCCTGCTGATCATCGGCTGCGCCAACTGCTCCATCCTTCTGCTGGCCCGTGGCCGTACGCGCCGGCATGAACTCGCCATCCGCAGTGCCATTGGCGCCAGCCGCTGGCGCGTCGTCCGCCAGTTGCTCGTGGAAGCCATCGTCATCTCCTGCACCGGGGCCATCCTTGGTGTGGCTGCCTCTTACTGGCTGGCAAAGCTTCCGTTGGTGCTTTCTCCGGATTCTTTTCCGGCAGAATCCTTCATTCGCATCAACGTTCCCATCCTCGCGTTCTCCGTCGCGCTTGCGCTGCTCTGTGGCATCCTCTTCGGACTTATCCCCGCATTGCGTCTCTCGCGGCGCGACTCCGCGCAAATGCTTCCCGGGCGGCAGATTGGCGGTGTCGCTGCTCCCGCAAAGCATCGCTGGAGCGTTCTCATCGCCGCGCAAGTTGCGCTCACATTACTGCTTATGGCCACTGCGGGCACCGCCATCCGCAGCTTTCTTGGGCTCATGCGGACACCGCTGGGCTACGATCCAACAAATGTCATGAAGGTCGGCATCATTCCACACGCGCACGTCACTGCTCCGGGAGAGATAGAGAGCGTTCAGTCGCGTCAGGCTAGAGTCGCCTACATCGAGCAGATACGGGATAAAATCGCATCCCTCCGCGGCGTCTCCAGTGTCGCTGTCGCCGCCGATGCCACGCCGCCTTATGCTGGCGCTGAGAGCTCCTTCGAGATTGGCGGAACTGGCGATCGCGAGCAGCCGCAGGCCCGCGTGATGCTGGTGGACCAGCGATATTTCGCTGCGCTCAGCATCCCTCTGCTTCAGGGTCGCATCTGGAACGCGGATGAAAACACACGCGGAGACTTCATCGCGGTGGTCAATCACGCTTTCGCGGAGCGCTATCTCTCCTCGTCCAATGCCTTGGGTTCGAGCAATGCCCGGCAGCTACGCATTCCCGGTCTCATAGCTCGAAATCGCTACCAGGTCGCCTCTGCGCAAAGCACCGCATGGCGTCAGATCATCGGCGTCGTCGGCGATGCGCGCAACGACGGCCTCGATCATCCCGTCGTGCCCGCCATCTACCTTCCATACACCACCGTGATCCGGCCCTACGCGCAGTTCCTCGTCCGCACCCAAGGCGATCCGCTCACCTACCTGCAGTCCATCCGCACCGCTGTCGCATCCGTGGCACCCGGCCAGACTCTCTCCAATAGCAGCTTCAACGGAACCGTTACCCTGAATGAAGCCATCGAGCGCGATGCACAATACAGCAGCCAGCGGCTCTTCTCCATACTGTTTGGCTTCTTCTCTGCCATGGCGCTCGCGCTCGCTCTGGTCGGCATCTTCAGCCTGGTGGCTTATAGCGTCGCGCAGCGCACCACGGAATTCGGCGTCCGCCTGGCGCTTGGCGCGCCACGCAAGCACGTGCTGTGGGTCGCCGCACGGATCGCGCTGGTCAGCGCGGCTGCAGGCATTGTCATTGGTCTTGCCTTTGAGAGCTTTCTCGGCGCTGTCCTCTCTCACTGGATGCAAAACACCTTTGCCGCGCGTAGCCTGTTCGCAGCCGCCGCGCTCCTCGCTCTCAGCGCACTGCTCGCCTGCCTGTTGCCCGCCCGGCACGCCGTCGCCGTGTCACCCACCGAAGCTCTCCGCTATGAATAAAGCGTGTTCCATTTGACCAGAGCGTGAGTACCCGCCCGTCGGATTCACCGTGGATGTGGCGGAGATTGATCCTCTAGCCACGTAAACCCGGACATCGGGATGAGAGAGACGTAGAAGAGAAGTAGAGAAGATTAACGCTATAGCGCATCAGCCAGGAGATCGGGATGAGAGAGACGTTGAGAGAGATTACCGCCGTAAAGCCAGGTCAGCCATGAGATCGGAAATGGGAAAGAGACGGCGCGCGTAACCCTTTTAATTGCCGCCGAAACGTCCGTCAGAGCATCTAATGTTAAAGCGGGATTAAAGCCGCAGAAACTTTGTTGACTTGGGCAAATAACGGCGGTACTCTCAGGCCAATGGTATTACCTCCGCGTTCCGGTGGGCCAACAATCCTGCGTTTCCATGCACAAAGCAATCTTATGTTCTCTGTGCTCGATCAGCACGGAGTCTGGCGATCGCTGCGCCATGAGAGGGTTACCCCAAAAAACTGAATGAAGAAAAATATAGAAATCGTCCCTAATATCCAGAAGCTGTTTGGTATCCGCGATGAAAATCTCCAGGTGATGGAGAGCGGCCTGAACGTAAATATTGACCTGAAATCCGATTCCGTCCAACTGGAAGGCGCCGCCCGGGACGTGGCCCGCGCTGAGCAGATCTTTACCGACTTTGACCACCTGGGCAGTACCGGCCAGGAATTTACTGACGCGGACCTGAGCTCGATGCTGCGCGTTGTCGTGGCCGACTCGACGGCTACGCTGCGCGGCATGGCTGAGGCAGGCAAACAGCGGTCGTTTGGCAAGCGGCAGGTGCAGCCCAAGAGCATGAACCAGCGTCGCTATATAGATGCCATTGAGAAATATGACATGGTGTTTGGCGTCGGGCCGGCTGGCACGGGCAAGACGTACCTCGCGGTGGCGATGGCGGTTTCAGCGCTGAACGCGAAGAGAGTGAGCAGGATTATTCTGGCGCGTCCTGCGGTGGAAGCAGGCGAGCGCCTGGGATTTCTGCCGGGAACGCTGCAGGAAAAAGTCGATCCCTATTTGCGCCCGCTGTATGACGCGTTGTATGACCTCATGGACCAGGAGCGCGTGGATCGCTTTCTGGAGAAGAACATCATTGAGATTGCGCCAATCGCCTTTATGCGCGGCCGTACGCTCAATGATTCGTTCATCATCCTGGATGAAGCCCAGAACACGACGCCGGAACAGATGAAAATGTTTGTGACGCGCATGGGCTTCAACTCAAAAATGGTGGTCACCGGTGACATCACGCAGATTGATTTACCCAATGCCCGTCGTAGCGGTCTGCTTGAGGCAATCGACGTACTCAAGCCGGTCGATGGCATTTTCTTCAACTTCTTCTCTGAGGAGGACGTGGTCCGCCACAATCTCGTGCAGCGCATCGTCCGTGCTTATGATGAACGGTCGCGCAACCAGCAAATGTCGCTGGAGCTGCCGCGCGAGGTACAGGCGGAGCAGGAGCCCAACGAGCCCCCTCTGCAACAGTAATCTAGTAGAATTCTTAGCGGGAGGGCAGTCATGGCCCTCCCGCTTTGTTTTAACCGGGGCGCGTTTTCAGTTTTGGAGTTTTCCGTTTGACGGTCCGACGATGGTAATTTTCGATCCACCTATCTCCGGCGCTTCCACCCGCAGCGTAAGCGCTACGCAGCTCCAGCGCTTTGCTCGGCGCGCACAAACGCTGGCCCGCGTAAAAGGTGATGTGGATATCCTCATCTCAAGCAACCAGCGCCTGCGCGACCTCAATCGCCGCTTCCGCCGCAAAGACATGCCGACTGACGTGCTCTCTTTCCCTCGACCATCCGGCGGTGACATCGCCATCTCTGCGCAAATCGCCCTCGACAATGCTCACCAATTTGGCCACAACCTCGCCACCGAGCTAAAGGTCCTTGTGCTCCACGGCATGCTGCATCTTGCCGGATATGACCATGAGTCGGACAACGGACGCATGGCCCGCATTGAGTCCCGCCTGCGCTCTCAACTCAAACTACCTGCCTCGCTCATCGACCGCGCGCATGCCGGCGGCAAATCTTCTCAAGCGAAGCCAACAATCGCTATTGCCAAAAAAAGCGCAAAGCATCCCCGCAAGCCGACAACCGGCACTAAAGCCGGCACACGGCGCAGGAGCGTGCCATGACCCTGGTCGCTTTATACACGGTCGTTCTGCTCCTTTGCGGTCTTCTCGTGCTCGTGTCTTATGTGGAGCGTCTTTACACGGAGAGCGGCAAATTCCTGAGCCGTGAATTTCAGGAAAACATTGAGGCCTTTGAAAAGCTGGTCGAGCCCCGGCTGCTTCGCTCCAGCCAGCGCGCGGCTCTTACATTTTCCGTCCTCACGCAGCTCAGCACAGCTTCCGTCGCTTTCATCATCGGCCATCTTGTCTTTCGAGAGAATCACTGGACCTGGCCGGAGATCGTTCAAGCCATCATTGGCATCGTCCTGGTCATTATTGTGTGCAACCGGCTGTTGCCTTATATGCTGTTCACGCGAACGCGCGGCGTGTGGCTGGTCAAATTCATTCCGCTTTTGCAGGTATTGATCTATCTCATCCTGCCCATCACGGTTGCTCTTGGTTTCGGCCTCTCCGTGGCCGCGCTGGCGGAGCCGCATGAGCCGGAAGAGCCGGAGCATCCTTCAGAAGCCGTTGATGCCCTGATTGAGGCCGCGGAAGAAGAAGGCATCCTGGAAGAAAGTGACCGCCAGCTCATTCAGTCCGTGGTGGAGTTTGGCGACAAAACAGTCCGCGATGTGATGACGCCTCGTCCTAACATCTTCGCTGTGCCGTCCACCACCACCATTGAACAGTTCACTTCCATGCTGCGTGACAAGCCGCATTCGCGCGTTCCGGTCTACTCCACCAGCATCGATCAAATGGAGGGCATGGTGCTGGCGCATGATCTCATCCAGCTTCCTGAAGCCGATGCCCGTACCACTACCGTCGCCAAGCTCGTGCGGCCTGTGCTGTTCGTGCCTGAAACCAAGATGACCTCACAGCTTCTGCGCGAAATGCAGAAAGACAACATCCACATGGCCATCGTTATTGACGAATATGGCGCCGTCGCCGGCCTGGTCACGCTGGAAGACCTGGTAGAGGAAATCGTCGGTGAAATTCGCGACGAGCATGAGCTCTCGCATGACATCATCCGCGAAGGCGACCATGCCTATGTTATGCAGGGCACGGTTGATGTTGGTCGGCTGCAGGACCTTTTTGACATGCGACTTGACCAGCGTGACACCACCACCGTCGGCGGCCTCGTCAGCGCGATTGCTGGCCGCATCCCGCAACCCGGCGAGGTCGTTGAAGATGAAGGTCTGCGTTTTGAGGTTCTTGAATCCACAAATCGCAAAATAGAAAAAATCAGGGTATGCCGGTCGCAGCCGGAGCAGGCTGATTCTTCTCCCCGGCAGGCAGAGGCATAAATGGCGCAGCCGCATTCAGGTTTCGTATCGATTATCGGCCGTCCCAACGCCGGTAAAAGCACACTGCTCAACGCGCTGGTGGGCGAGAAAATCGCCATCGTCACGGAAAAGCCGCAGACCACGCGTATGAATATCCAGGGCATTCTCAATGTCAAAGCCAAAGGCAAGCGTCCCGGCGGCCAGATCGTTTTCATCGATACGCCAGGCGTGCACAAGCCGGATAGCCGCCTCAATCGCAAGATGATGCAGGAAATTCACGCCGCTCTTGAAAGCCGTGACCTCGTTCTTCTGCTCGTCGATGCCACTGATCGCTTCGGCCCCGCCGATGAACAAGTCCTTGAACTGGTCAAGCGCACAGGCGCGCCGGTCTTTCTGCTGCTAAATAAAGTTGATCGACTCCACAAAGAGCGCCTGCTGCCGGTGATCGAGCGCTATAGCAAGCTCCACGCATTCCGGGAAGTCATTCCCATCTCGGCGTTAAAGGGTGAAGGACTGGAAGTGCTGCTCGATAAAGTCATCCGCGCGCTGCCGCAGAGCCCGCCATATTTTCCTGAAGACCAGCTCACTGACCAGCCGGAGCGTTTTCTGGCATCAGAAATCATCCGCGAAAAAGTCCTGCTCCAGACCGGCAAGGAAGTTCCTTACGCCACGGCCGTCATCGTTGAGAATTTTGAAGATAAGCCCAGACTGCTGCGTATTGCCGCTGCCATCTTTTGCGAACGCGATAGCCAGAAAGCGATCCTTATCGGCAAGGGCGGCCAGAAGCTCAAGCAGATGGGCGCCTCCGCGCGCATGGAACTGGAAAAACGCTTCGGCAAAAAGGTCTATCTGGAATTGTTCGTCAAGGTCAAAGCGGGCTGGCGGCAGTCGGCGGCATTTGTTGAAGAACTGGATTGGCGCCGACAACTGGAAAATCTGGCCTCGCACAAGGTTGAAGACTGACAAAGATTTTAGCCGCTAATTCCACGAATGAACGCGAATGAAAGTTGATTCGTGTTCATTCGCGTTGATCCGCGGCTAATCTTTTTCTCTGCGCTCTCCGCGTCCTCTGCGGTGAGATCGTTACTGCGGCGTGAAATCCCGCAGATTCGCCACGGTCTTTGCGTCCAGCTTTTGCAGCACGGCCACCAGCAGGTCCACCATCTTGTCGAAGTCGCCGCGGTTCATAATACCGTTGTGCGAGTGCGTGTAGCGCACTGGAACCACCATGTTCACGGTCGGCGCGCCGCCGTTGCTCTTCTGCATCTCGGAGGAATCGTCTCCATAGCCCTGGATCAGGTCGCTTTGCAGCGGGATGGCTTTCTCTTTTGCCGTCTGCTTGATCAGGGAAACTAATTTCAGGTTGGGCAGCGCGCTGGAATCATAAAGAAAAATTGCCGGGCCGCCGCCAAGCAGTTCCTGCGCCTCTTCCGCATGCACTCCGGGCGCGTCGCGCGTGACGCCGCCTTCAATGGCAATGCCGATCTCCGGCTTCACAATTTCGCTTGAGGTATGCGCGCCTCGTACGCCGATCTCTTCCTGCACTGTTGCCACCCAGAAAATCTGGTTCGGATGCGGCGCATGCGCCAGCTTCTTCATCGCTTCAATCACCACGGCGCATCCCACGCGGTCGTCCCAGCCTTTGCCCAGATAATTTTGCGTGCCATTCATCACGGCAAACGGCGCGTCCGGTACCACAGGATCGCCGGGCTCCAGCCCCATGGCAGCAACTTCAGCGGCATTCTTTGCGCCCACGTCAAGAAAGATCGACTCACGCGGATAGACCTTCGTGCGCTCTTCCTGCGGCACAATGTGAATGTCGCGAATGCCCGTGATCGCCCGCACCGGCCCTTTCGATCCGATAATTGTCCAGCGCTGGTCCACCAGTGCCTGGTCCAGCCAGCCGCCCAGCATCTGCATGGTGAGATACCCGTCATTGGTCACGCGCCGCACCACGCCGCCCAGTTCATCCATGTGCGCATCCACCATGATGCGCGGGCCGCTTGAGCCCTGCACGGCGATCACGGAGCCCAGGCCGTCATAGCTCAATTTGTCGGCCAGCGGCTTCATGCGCTCAACCATGATTTTGCGGACCGGCTCTTCAAAGCCGGAAGGCCCGGGAGCGTCTGCCAGGGACTGCAGAAGCTGTTGCGTCTCATCACCGGCGGCAGGGCGTGACTGGGCAAAGCTTGCCAAAGAAAAGAGCAGAAACAGTGAAAAGCAAATTTTCATAGCGGCAGCATGGTATCAGACGCACCAGTAGATGCCAGGAAATTGTGCAAATGAAGTTAAAGCTTTTTGGATCGCGATAAATTTACGCTGGTCAATCGCGGCTTCCATTGGATCAACGAATATCCATTCCAGCGTTGAAAGGAAAATCTTAGGCGGCGTGTCAGGAATATCTGCGCCGATCAAAACGCTTTCTCCGAATCCGCCATGATTGTCACCGGTCCTGAGTTCACCAGCTCAACTTCCATCATGGCTTGAAATTGGCCGGTCTCACAGTGCAGTCCCGCAGCGCGGACCTTGGCGACAAAATATTCGTACAATCTCCTGGCTTCTTCGGGGCGCGCTGCTTCGTCAAACGATGGTCGCTTGCCTCGGCGCACATCGCCATAGAGGGTAAATTGCGAAACCACCAACACTGCGCCCCCCGATTCCTGCACTGAGAGGTTCATCTTTCCTTCAACATCTTCAAAGATTCGCAGGCCGATGATCTTCTCCACAAGGTAGTCCGCCGCGGCTTCATTGTCCGTCTTGCTAATGCCCAGCAGCACCAGCATGCCCGCGCCTATTTCGCCCACAACGTTGCCTTCCACAGTCACACGGCAACGGCTTACTCTTTGGACTACGGCCCGCATGGGGATAATGTAGCAGACAGCAATCAGCCGTCAGCAGTCAGCCAAAGAACATCGCCGCAGATTTTCGCTGATGGACGCAGATTAAGACGAAGCAGCCGCGAATCTCGCGAATAAACCCGAATCAAAACTAAACGAATGATTCGCGCGATTCGTGTTAGTTGCGACAGGATTTTTGGCTAATTGCCAGTTGCTAATTGCTAGCTGTTTGGCTGAATGCTAATGGCTGAATGCTGAGTGCTAACCGATGGGACGAAATGCCCAGCTTAATTGCCGATTGCCAATTGCAAGTTGCTCCCATAGAATCGCGGGTTCTTTCATTCCCTCCCTCGGAGTTCAATCTATGCCGCATCGCCCTCATTTGTATCGCGCGATGCTGCTGTCATTGTGTTGGGTGCTGAGCAGTTTTGCCATCGCGCAGCAGCCCCAGACCACACAGCAGCCTTCGCCCGCATCGCAAAATCCCGCCAGCCCGGAGCAAGCCACTCCCGGAACTGAATCCAAAGCCAACGCCGCCACTGAAAACGCCACACCCAACAAAAAGCCCGCGCCGGAAACGCCCGCCATCCATAACGATGTGGTCATTAAAGGCGGGACCATTCTCACCGTAACGCATGGCAAGATTGAAAACGGCAGCATCTACATCCACAACGGAAAGATTGCCGCCGTGGGCCAGAGCGTGAATGCTCCTGCCGGGGCCACGGTGATCGATGCCAGTGGAAAATTCGTGATGCCCGGCATCATTGACTCACACTCCCACATCGCTCTCGACGACGACGTGAACGAGCCTACCAGCCCGATTACGCCGCACATGATGATGCGCGATGCATTTGACTACAACGACAAGGCAGTCTATCGCGCGCTGGCCGGCGGCGTTACCACGTCACTGCTGCTGCACGGCTCGGCCAACATGATTGGCGGCCAGGCCATTGTGATCAAGCACAAATACGGCCTCGGGCGCGACGAAATGCTCTTCCCCGGCGCTCCTCAGTCCATCAAGTTTGCCAGCGGTGAGAACCCGAAGCGCGTCTATGGCGGCAAGAATCAGCTTCCTTCCACGCGCATGGGAAATTTTGAAGTGATGCGTGCCGCCTTCATTGAAGCCCGCGAGTACATGCGCACCTGGGACGACTACGACGCCAAAGTTAAAAAAGGCGACAAGGACGCCACCCCGCCCAAGAAAGACCTGAAGCTGGAAGCGCTGGCCGATATCCTTCGCGGCAAACTGCTGGTGCAGATACATTGCTATCGCGCCGACGAATTTCTCACCGAGATGGCCATGGCCAAGGAGTTCGGCTACAAGATCCGAGCCTTCCATCACGCGCTTGAGGCATACAAAGTTGCCGACAAGATCGCTGCCGAAGGCGTTGCCATTGCCACCTGGCCGGACTGGTGGGGCTTTAAGTATGAAGCATGGGACGGCATTCCCTGGAACGCCACCATCTCCGCGCACAAGGGCGTGCGCGTTGCGCTTAAGAGCGATTCCGAGGACGTGACCCGCCGCTTGAATCAGGAAGCAGGCAAGGCCATCCACTACGGCCTTACGGAAGACGAAGCGTTAAAAGCCATCACGTTAAATCCGGCATGGATCATTGGCGTGGATGAGCGTGTTGGCTCCATCGACGTCGGCAAAGATGCCGATATCTCGATCTGGAACAGTTATCCGCTTTCGTCCTCTGCGCTGGTCGATAAAGTTCTCATCGACGGCGATCTTTACTTTGATCGTTCGCTTCCCGGACTCGGTCTTACCCATTACAAGGAGGTCCAGTAACCATGTTGAAAAAAATATTCGTTGTAATCGTCCTTGTAGCGAGCGTTGCCGCGCAAAGCGTTAGTGCGCAAACAAAGAAAGCTAAATCCTCGCCTCCCGCAGCGCCATCGACCCACTCAAATACCGCAGCTGCCGCATCCAATGAAACCATTGCCATAAAAGGGGGCAAGCTGCTTACCATCACGCATGGCGTTATCGAAAACGGCGTCGTGGTGATGCATAACGGACGGATCACCGCCGTCGGCGGGCCGGGAACGGCGATTCCTTCCGGCGCAAAAATTATCGACGCGGCCGGCATGACGGTCTATCCCGGCCTGATCGATTCGGAAACTCATCTTGGCCTGACGGAAATTTCCGCCGATCGCATGACCAATGATGAAATCGAAATGAGCGACGAAATCATGCCGCACATGCATGTTTCCGACGCGTTCCACGCCGAGACGGCGCTCATTCCTGTTACCCGCATCAATGGCATTACCAACGCCATCGTTGCTCCGGCAAGCGGAGACACGCTTCCGGGCCAGGATTCCTTCATTCAATTGGCCGGCCCTTCCGCCACGGAGATGCTGACCGTGCGCGATATCGCCATGCCGCTCAACTTTACCGGCGCGCAACGCCGCAACCAGAGCTTTGAAACCGCCAAGTTCCCTTTCACTCGTATGGGCATGGCAACGCAACTCCGCCAGACTTTCATTGACGCATTGGATTACGACCAGAAAATGGCAGCCTATGACAAGAAGAAAAACAGCTCTGACGCGAAAGAGAAAGATAAGGCCGGGGCCCCTCCCAAGCGCGACTTGAAGCTTGAGGCGCTGCTGCCGTATCTCCACGGCAAAAAACCTGTCGTGCTGGCCGCCGAGCAACCCAACGATCTGCTCACCGCGCTGGAACTAGCCAATGAGTTTCATCTCAAGGTAATCCTCAACCATGTGACTCACTCAGCCAGCCTGTTGGATAAGATTGCCGCTACCGGATTGCCTGTAATCATCGGCCCTATTTACGAACAGCCCAAAGAATCTGAACGGTATGACGCGGTTTACAGCATGCCGGCGCAGTTGGCCAAACGCGGTGTGAAAATCGCGTTTGCTTCTTATGACTCGCACCAGGCTCGCAACCTGCCTTACGCCGCCGGATACGCCGTCGGCTTTGGACTGCCCCCCGACGAAGCGCTCAAAGCCATGACTATCAACCCTGCGCAGATGTGGGGCGTGGACAAGGACCTGGGCTCGCTCGATGTCGGCAAGATGGGCAACATCGTTGTCTCGAATGGTGATCCGCTGGACGTGAAAACCGACGTGAAGCATGTCTTCATCCAGGGCCAGGAAATTCCACTGGTCAGCAAGCAGACCGAGCTGCGCGACCAATACTGGAAGTAACAAGCCAAAACGGGGCCGTGGCAATTTTGTGTTGCGGCTCCTTTTTTTTGCTGAACGCTTGGCGGTCGGCGTCACAGACCGGCAGCTTACCCGCTGAAGACGTCGGCTTGTGCGCTAGCTTCTTTACATCCATCAAAGACTGACACGCCCCCGCCTCTCATAATTTAGGCGTAACATCTTTAGAGCATCTTGCTGGATGGAGCAGCACAGGCCAGCAGAGCGCAATGAAAGGAGCAACTCATGGTTTCTACCGCATTGTTCGTTCGTCTGGAAGCAAAACCGGGAAAAGAAGAGGAAGTCGAAAGCTTTCTGAAGAGTGGTTTGTCTCTGGTTCAGCAGGAGCCCGCCACAATCGTCTGGTTTGGAATAAGGCTTGGCCCATCCACATTCGGCATCTTCGATGCATTCCCTGATGAAGCAGGCCGGCAGG
>DASXIL010000174.1:0-6442 GCA_036497985.1 Candidatus Angelobacter sp.
GTCGCCGTGCTGGCCGTACATCTGCGCCATTACATAGTGGAAATGGCCAAGATCATTCGATCCCACCAAGCGGATGGAAATAGCAGAGGCAGACGACTGGCGCTGAAAAATATCCGGATCGATTTGAATAGCACGCTGGTATTCCCGAGAGGCGCGATCGAAATCCTTCTGCGAGAAATAAGCGCCGCCCAGGTTGCTGTGGAAGCTGGCACTGTCATCATTGAGCTTGATGGCCTTTTTGTATTCCCTGATAGCAGCACCGTATTTCCTCAGGTTGTAATAGAGCGCGCCAAGATTGTTATAGGCCTCAGCGTATTCCTTGTTTTCCCTGATGGCGTGTTGAAATTCCTTTTTGGCCTCAGAATCGCGACGCAACTGGAGGAGGCACATGCCAACTTTGTTATGCAGGACGGCGCTGTCTGCCGTCTTCATGGCCGCCCGATAGTAGTCAATGGAATCCAGATAGGCCTTTTGCGCGCGGAACTGGTCACCTTGCTGTTCCAGTTCAACCGGATCAGCATTTTCGGGCGGAGGGGGCACGCGTACCTGGGAAGGAGAGTCTGTACTGGAAGGTTCCTGTGCCCATGAAGGCAGAGAAAAAAGCAATACGCCGATGATCGCTATACCGAAGACCGTTATACCTAAGACTTTTAGCAAGCTGCAGAAGCGACCCATGGGGGCCTCCTTATTGCGGCCTGTCCTTGCCCGGACTGGGGGTGGCCGCAGGCTTGATTTGTTTATTATCGTCCTTATTGTCGTCTTTGCCACTACCAAAAATCTTGCCCCAAAAGCCCTTTTTCTTCTTGTCCTGGTCCTGAGCCTGGGACGAGTTCTGGGGTGTGGCAGCGGGCTGCCCCTGGACCGGGGCGGAGCTGCCGCTACCTACATTAGACGCCGGAGGGGTGGGAGTTGGCTTGGGCTCAATGCCAAAAATTCTTTGGAAAACATTGCCATGGGCCGTCTGCTCACAGGTCTGGGTAGGCTGCGTACCGTCGATAAAGGCTGTGGTGTAATCATCCGGGCAGGACGGGGTGGCTATCTGGTTGGTGGCCTTATCCAGGGTCAATTCGATCACGCCCTGGGGCGGAGCGAACGGTTTTGTATCTGAATAGTTCGGCAAATCAACCGCGCGCTTCATAAACTCGGTCCAGATAGGCAGGGCGATGGTCGCACCGCTGAGGTGAATGTCACTGTAATCGTCGTAACCCACCCAGACGATGCAGAGCAGGTTCGAAGTGAATCCGGCAAACCAGCCGTCATGTGAGGTGCCGGTCTTTCCGGCCGCCGGGGCAAGAAACTTGCGCGCCCGCACACCGCCGGGACCCGCCGCTGTGCCGTTATTGATGACGCCTTGCATCATCTCAGTGATTACGTAGGAAACCCGCGGATCAAGCACCTGAGTCTTTTGCGGCTGATAGTTGTCTATGACGTCGCCATTCGCATCACGCACGGAACGGACCATGATTGGGGTAATACGCTGGCCATCATTGCTGAAGATGGTGTAGGCGGAAGCCATGTCCATAGGCGTTGCATCATAGGACCCCAGGGCCATGGCAGGCGTTGCGCGGACGGATGAAATCCCGGCGGTCCGGGCCAGGTTTGCTACTTTGTCATAGCCCACCATTTCAGCAACTTTAACCGTGGCGTTATTGAGAGAGTGCGCCAGAGCAAACTGGGCGGTTACTTGTCCGTAATATTCCTCTTTGTAATTCCGCGGAGTGTAAACGTCATCGCCATTGATGAAGGCGGTGGGAGAGTCGTCCACCATGCTGGCTGGAGTGAAAACGGGCTGTTCATTGGTGACAGCATTGTTGATGGCTGTGGCGAAGACAAAAGGCTTAAAGATGGAGCCCGTGGGCCGTTTGGCTACCGCGTGATTCAACTGGCTGAAACCGTAGTTACGTCCGCCAACCAGCGCCAGGACCTCACCGGTGTGAGGATCAAGCGCGACTAAAGCAACCTGCGGAATCGGACCAGGAACGACCTTGGTCTCAAACTTGTTTTTGCCGACTTTGACCTTTTTGGTCCGCTGCTTTTTGACCTGAGCATCCACTTCTTTCAGTCCGAGATCGACTGCCTGCGCGGCCGCCTGCTGCAACGCAGGATCAAGCGTGGTGTAAATACGGTAGCCATCCGCATTGAGATCTTCTTCAGCATATTTATTGACCAGTTGTTCGCGGATGAGGTCGACGAAATAAGGCGCATCGCTGGCTTCAACATTCTGGGGCGCCAGTTTGAGCGAAGTGGCTTTTGCGGTGTCAGCCTGGGCCCGGGTGATGTCGCCTGTTTCAACCATGGCTTCCAGAACAAGATTTCTGCGGTCCTGCGCGCGCTCCGGATGTCGATAAGGAGAAAGATAACTTGGCCGCTGCACCAGACCGGCCAGCATTGCGGCTTCCGGCAGGTCGATATCTTTGAGGTCTTTGCCGAAATATGCCTGAGCTGCCTCACCAAAACCGGTGATGGTGAATGAGCCGCGCTGTCCCATATCAACCTGGTTGGCATAAAGCTCAAATATCTGTTTCTTGGAGAAGCGCTGCTCGAGTTCGATGGAGATAAGGATCTCTGTCAGCTTGCGTGTGAACTTCTTCTCCGGAGAGAGGAAGAAGCCACGCGCGACTTGCATTGTGATAGTCGAGCCGCCCTGCCGATTGCCACCCTGGCGCAAGTCTATCCAGCCGGCTTGCAGAAGACGCCAGTAGTTCACCCCGCTGTGGTGGAAAAAGCGGCGGTCTTCAATTGAGGTAACAGCATCGACCATAACCTTGGGGATGTCGTCATACTTGACGAGGCGGCGTTTGGAGCGTGCCTGGCCGTCGAACAAGCCGGTGACAAGCTGAGGCTCAAGTTCATAAGCGGTGAGGTCGCCGGCATCACCAAGCGAGGCGATCTTATCGACGCGGCCATCTTTTACCCGAACCACTGCGCCTTCAGCGTTGTAATACGATGCTTCGCCCGGCTTGATCTCAATGGCGTCCTTCATGACTTTGTAGACGCCAAATTTTGACTTGCCCTGCTCGCCGGCTTCTGTGTATCCGGCGTGGCGCAGGTAGTTGGAAATCTCGCGCGGATCAGCCTTCTGGCCGATGCGAACATCGCGCGGCTGAGCGTAAATTTTGGCTGTATTGGCAAAAATAGGGCCGTAAAAGCGCTTGTCGACGATCTTCTGGTACTTGATGTAGTAGTACGAGAACACGCCGAACAGCACGAGAGAGAGAATGAGGAAAGCAGCGAGTCCGGCCCGGAAAAATGGGTTTCTCAGGCTGCCACGGAAGCCTTTAACACGAGGAATTTTTATTTTTATGGCCATGTTCCAAGTAGGCGGAGAGCGCCCCTAATATTTCTCTCAGACTCATGGCGGGCCAGAGCGTTACCTGCGCTGGTGCTGAGAAGTTTCTGTTCTTCTCTATTATAACCGTTTTAAATCCGTTTATTCAGTGAGTTGGCCGTAAAGTTCAGGTCAACGGGATGAACGACCATATCAACGTGGACCTGGTATTTCACGCTGATCCCAAGTCCGTCCTGCGTTCGCGTGACAATCACCTGGTCTTCCCTGAGCTTGATGTCTTCACTACTTGCCTTGGTTACGACCGTCTTTTTGATGTCATCATCGGACAGCCCGGTATAACTGTTTTTGCGCGCGATGTCATCGAGTGCATCCTGAAATTGATAATTGTTGAAGTACGGCGGAATCACGTTCCACGCAACGTAGAACGCTGCCACCACCACTCCAATTGCGATAAATCCTTTTAGTTTTGCCATAAAACCAGCGGTTCAATCTCCTTCAGGACCGCGCCATTTGCGTAAAAGTACTCTCAATGCCGGGGATGTTAGCATCCTCCGATTTGCGTGTCGAGCGGGAAACCACCTCGACTTTCCCTTCCGTAACCTTCTTGCCAACATTTATCCGGTAAGGTATTCCCACTAGATCAGCGTCTTTAAATTTCACCCCTGCACGCTCATCGCGATCATCCAGCAGAACGCTAAAGCCCGCTCCTTCCAGCTTCCGCGCAATATCCTCTGCTGCCCCCATAATCGCGGCATCTTTCACATTCGTGGGCGTGACGACCACATCAAATGGCGCAATCTGCGGCGGCAGCCAGAAGCCATCGGCATCATTGTTCTGCTCGATCGCGGCGGTCAAAATCCGTTCTACGCCAATGCCATAGCAGCCCATAATCGGCATGACTTCCTTGCCATCTTTGTCCAGCACGGTCGCGCCCATCGATTTCGAATATTTGTATCCCAGCTTGAAGATGTGTCCAATCTCCATCGCCCTTCCAACCACCAACGGCTCGCCGCAATTGGGACACCCTTCCCCTGCCGCCACATTGCGCAAGTCAATCCACTCCGTAGGATGGAAATCCCGCAGCGGCGTGACATTCTTCAGATGGTAATTTTCCTTGTTTGCGCCCGCCACCAGGTTCTTGCGTCCTTTCAGCGCGGTGTCCGCCAACAGAAGCGGCAGCGCCTCCAGGATGATCGCTTGCGTCACGCTGCCCAGTTGTTGTGCGCCCGCAGCCAGTGCCGGGACCTTCACCGGCCCCAGGTATCCTGCCGGCGACATAAATACCCGCTGGATTTCTTCTTCATGCATCGGCCTGAACTCTTTGCCATCCAGCGCTGTGGTTAGCTTGGCTTCGTTCAGCGTGTGGTCACCACGCAGCAGCACAATCACCGGCCGCGTCTTCACCTGCCCGGGATTCTTCTTGTCCGGCTCAACCTGCATCAACGCCAGCGTCTTGATCTTCTGCGTTGGCGACACTCCCAGAAACTTTGCCACCTCTTCAATCGTCTTCATCCCTGGCGTGTGAACTTCTTCCGGCTGTCCATCGCCCGGCAGGTCTTCCGCCGGCCACAGTTTTGACGTAGCTTTCTCCAGGTTTGCCGCATAGCCGCATTTTTCGCAGCTCACAACTATGTCTTCGCCGGCAGCGGTCATGCACATGAACTCGTGCGACCCTGATCCGCCCATCGCGCCAGAGTGCGCCTCCACCACGGCATACTTCAGCCCGCACCGGTCAAATATCCGCCGATAGACCTCATAATGCTTCCGATAGCTCGCGTCCAACCCAGCCTCGTCGATATCGAATGAGTACGAGTCTTTCATCGTGAACTGCCGCACCCGTATCAGTCCCGACTTCGGCCTGGGCTCATCTCTGAACTTGTTCTGTATCTGGTACCAGATCTGCGGCAGCTGCTTGTAACTGCGCAGCTCTTTGCGCGCAATGTCCGTCATGACCTCTTCATGCGTCATGCCGAGGCATAGGTCGGCGCCTTTGCGGTCTTTAAGGCGAAACATGTTCTCGCCCATTACCTGCCAGCGTCCGCTCTGCTCCCATATTTCGCGCGGATTGAGTGCCGGCAGCAGGAACTCCTGCCCAATCGTATTCATCTCCTCGCGGACCACATTGATGATCTTCAATATTGAACGCTGCCCCATGAACAGGTAGGAGTAAATGCCGGCGCCCAGCTGCCGTATATACCCTGAGCGGACCAGAAACTTGTGGCTGGCAACCTCGGCGTCCGCCGGGGCCTCGCGTAGCGTGGGAATAAAAAGTTGTGACCAACGATGCATGAAATGCAGCCCTCTGTACTTGGTATTTGGTGATTGGCAAAAAGCCGTGATCGGGTAAACGATTATTGTAACAAGGCGGTCAGCCGCTAGCTCCTGGCTACTGGCTGCTAGCTTTTGCAAATTCCGCGATTCTCATTTCGCCGCTTCCTCCGTTCCTCTGCGTTTCAAAGGTTTTGGGTTTTCCTGATTTCTTGTTGAATCAAATCCCGTCCTGATGCATGATACGTCCCTATGCAAACCCTCAACGTCGGCGCAGGCCGCACAGACCAAGAGTACAAAGCCGCAGAAGAACAGCGCCTCTCTGATCTCCGCAGTGACGTCCAGACCTACGCGATGTATTTCTTCGTCGCCGCCGGCCTCGCCGGCCTGGGCACAGGCCTGCTCCCAATCAGGCTGTTTGGCTTCGTCAATATCGGATTCATTGACCTTCTAAGATTTTATGGAGGCGAATTGGTCCGGGCGAATCCTCTTTTATTGCGCGCTGCGGCAGCCGCATGGGTGCTTGCCTTGATTGGATTGGGGCTGGCGGGACGCAAGAGCCAGCGTTGGGCCTTTTGGTTCGGCGTAATGCTCTACGCGGCAGATATGCTGCCTCTCATTGCCATGTTTTCACTTTGGGCTTTTGGCATTCACGGTTTCTTCATCTTCCAATGGTTCAAGGGACAACGTGCCCTGGGAGAACTCAAGGCCTCCGCCTCCGTTCGCGAAGACCTCAGCCGTTCAGCAGTTGGCAACCAGCAGTAATTTGCAAATGGCTCTTGGCTTCCTCTGTATTGCTAACAATCAGATTCGATCCAATCCGCGAAGAATTTCAAGCGACCTTCGCCATGAAGGAGTGGATAGGAGCATTGCCGGCTGCAAGAA
>DASXIL010000175.1:0-5470 GCA_036497985.1 Candidatus Angelobacter sp.
GATACCCGGATGTGAGCCTCGGGAGACGAGCGGATCAAGCGCGTAACAGCAGCAGCGCGGCAGTTAACGAAAAAACGTGATCTTTGGCTTAATCCATGTGGCGTGTCTGAGAAAGAATTGCAGAATAGGACGCTCACAAAGCTCTACAACGAGAACCCAGGTTGGCTGGACGACGCTCACCGGGAACTTGACGAGACGGTGCTCTCTGCATATGGCTGGGAAAAAAACCTATCAGACGATGAGTACTGACGCGCCTCCTTCATCTCAACAGGGAGCGCTTTGCGAAACAAGATGACGCACTGAGAGTGGACGTGCTCTATCAGACCGAGCCGGAACTAAAGCCAAGGAAGGCTCCTGTGTCGGTACGCCGCACTTCTGAAAGAAAGCGAATTCCGTCATCCTGACTACAATACAATCAACATCGCTTGTAACCCCTCTATGCTGATGGCATCACCATGTTGATTTTGTAAATGAACCCTTTGGAATTGTAGTTAAGGTGTGCGGGTAGGGGCTACTTCCCTTCCTCTTCCGGCGCCCTCGTGGGATTCACCGACTGCGCCATGTATCGTGCGCCTTCAAATGTTGCGCGGACCAAGACATCGCGCCCAACGCCGAGCTCATTTCGGTTTGAAACAGCCGAAGGAGCAAAGTGGATCTCATAATTCTTGTCGTCGGTAGAGTTCTGCACCGCAATGAGGCCGCGATGGAGATCAAGGAACGTAATTTTGCCGGCAAAGGTAAACGTCGATCCGGGCACGGCCATGATGCTGACTTCGCGCGCCAGGCCGCGGTTAGGGCTGGACGCGGCAAAGCGCACGTGCACCAGCGTTCCCGGCTTTACGTCCTTAAACGCCGCAGGAGTCTGGCCGTTGCTGATGCGGGTTTCCTGATTGACGGCGAAACGTACCGGCACGGAATTGAGCGAGTCACGCAGGGTAAGTTCGTTGTGCTTGGCGTCAATGGCGATGATCTGGCCGTCGGCGTCCGCGGGCAGCTCAGCCACGCCCACGCGTATGTTGCGGGCAAAAATATCGTGCTTGTTGTTGTCCAGCTGCGTGTCAACGTAAACGCGCTCGCCCTTCTTGATGGCAAGCTGGGTGGTTTCCCTGCCGTTATGGAAGATGTGCGTGCGCTCGTCAAAATTCACGGTCCAGTGCCCGCCGCCAAAAACGTGCACCGTCATCTTGTTGCGCAGGCGATCAACGCCGGTAATGGTGCCGCCCACCATGGTTGTGGTGGTTCGCGGCATAGGCGCGGGATCAAGAATAGGATCGTGCCCGTCTGTTACCAGCGCGCCGGATGTGGCGGAGCTATCAAGGATGTCAGTCTTGGGCTGCGCCTGGGGAATAGGAGTCGGCGTAGCGACCGGCGCAGGAGTGCCGGTTTTGTCCATGCCTTTAGCTTTTTCTTCGGCCGATTTCTGCTCAGCTGCTCGCTGGTCGGCAGCTTTTTGTTCGGCTGACTTTTGGACGGTGGAATTCGTATCGGCGCTCGTATTCTTCTGGTCGGGCCCCGCTGGCTGGCTTGGGCTTGCCTGGCCGGTAGAAGGAACTGTCGGCTGGTCCGCCGGCTTTGGCTGTTCGACTAAAGGCGGCTGCCCAGCTGCAGGAGTGGTGGCCGGCTGCGCTGGCGCCGTATTCGGGACAGGCGTTTGCGGCACACCCGAACCGGGCTTGGGCGTGGCCGGGTTATCCTGCGCCCAGCCACAAAGGCCAAATGCCATAACTAGAAAAAAGAGCGACACTTTAGGGGAACGGTGCATAGAGTTCAAGGGACTCCCAACAATCCGTTGGATGCAAACAGCAGCAACTCAGATGGCAGGCAACCTTAAATCTTCCCTGCCCAACCTGAGAGGGGGTTTTGCCATCCAACAAACAAGCAGAGCTACTGCCCTGCAGCCCTTGGTGTGAAAGTAACGACGTGAAAGTAAACGGTGTGGAAGTAACGCTGTAACAGGGGCCAGGACTTGAAGCGAGGATTTGAAAAACTCATGCGTTCCCCATTCGCTACCGTCTCCTCAGTATTAGCGCCTTCCGTTCTGGCTTTTTCTCTTGGTTTGTCTCTTGGTTTGTCTCTAATGTCCGGCGGAGTAGCCGCGCAGGCCCAGCAGCTTCGTATCCCGCTGCCCAAGAAAAGCAAGTTTACCCCAGTGCAGCAGCTCAACCGCGATGGCGTGGCGGCGCTCAAGAAGCATGACATCGGCAAAGCCAAGCGCCTCTTTTATAAAGCCTACCTGATTGACCCTAACGATCCGTTCACGCTGAATAATCTGGGATATGTCTCTGAACTTGAAGGCAGCCGGGAGCGCGCGGAGCGCTATTACGATCAGGCCAAGGCCAACACTTCAGAGGCCGTAATTGACCGCTCCACCAGTCAGGACGCGCAAGGCAAGACCGTGGCCAGCGTTGCCGGACACACAGCTGAAGGCCCGATGAAAGTGAACGAGCTGAATAGCGAAGCGCTGGGATTGCTGAATCGCGATCGCGCGCCGGAAGCCGACGTGGTGCTGCAAGCCGCGCTCAAGATCGATCCTAAAAATCCGTTCACGCTGAACAATATGGGATTTGCCAAGGAAAAAGAAGGCGAACTGGAGTCGGCCATTCGCTATTACGACAACTCAGCGGCCACAGGCTCCCGCGAGCCCATTGTGATTGCCTTTAACAAAAGCTGGCGCGGCAAACCGATCAGCGAAGTAGCGCAGCAAAATGCCGACAAAAGCCGCAAAGAGCTGAGCAAAGCCCAGGACATGCAGGCCCGCGTGGCGCGGTTGAATCTGCGCGGCGTTTCTGCCATGAATCGGAATGACCGCAAGGTGGCGCGTGATAGTTTTGAGCAGGCTTACAAGATGGATCCAAATAATTCTTTTGCGCTCAACAACATGGGCTATCTCGCCGAGCTGCAAGGCGACACCGAAACGGCGCAGTCATTTTATGAACAGGCGCAACGCGCGGAGCGCGCACGGCAGAAGGTAATGGTTTCAACGCGGCCTGAAGTTGAAGGCCAAACCGTGGGCCATGTAGCGGAGCAGAGCACCACGCTGGTGGAATCGAGCTTTGAGGCAAAGGCGGAAGCCAGACGCCGCAGCGGCGCGCCTCCCGCGCTAAGGACACGCGATAACCGCATCATCGTGGAACCAAAAACCAAGCCGCCCAGCACCACCACCACGCCTCCGGAATTCCGCCGGCCGCCGCAGAATCAAGAGGACGAACCCGTTGCGGCCCCGCAGTCTGATCAGCCGCAACCGACTCAGCCTCCGGCAAATAATAATGGGCCGCAGTTGAAGACTCGTCCGGCACAGCAGCCGCCTTCAACACAACAGCAGCAGAACAATAATCCGCCGCAGGAGTAATGCTAGACCACGGGACCAACGCCCTTGCCGATAGGCGACGCCTTGCGCAGCGCACCTTCCACATAATGCTTGGCTGCTTTAGCGGCTGTGAAGAGATCATTCCCTTTCGCCAGATGGCATGCCAGCGACGTTGAAAAAGCGCAGCCCGTTCCGTGCGTGGATTGGCCGGCAATTTTAGCGCCTTCAAGAATTGCAGTGCGTCGGCCCTCTTTGCTCACAAGATCGTGCGGCGGATCAAGGTGTCCGCCGGTGATGATCACATTCCGCGCGCCTATTTCATGTAGTCGTACAGCGGCAAGTTGCATTTCATCCATCGTGGTCACGGTAAGACCTGTGAGCGCGGCCGCCTCATCAATGTTTGGAGTGATCACGCTTGCGCGGCCCAGAATGCGGTCTTTCATCATCTGCAGGCCATCGCGCGAGATGAGTTCAGCTCCGGAACTGGAGCAGATGATCGGATCAAGCACTATGTGTCTTATGGAATAGCGCTTGAGAAAAGCCGCAACAGATTTTGCCGCTTCCGCCGAGCCCAGCATGCCAATCTTTATCGCGGCAATCTCCAGGTCATCCATCAGCTGCTCAAGCGCTTCAGTAATCATTCTGCCCTCAACAGGATCAACGCGCGTTACGCCCAGCGTGGATTGCACTGTGAGAGCGGTAATGCATGTAACGCCGTAGCAGCCATGCGCCGCAATGGTTTTAATATCCGCGGTGATTCCCGCTCCCGACGAAGGGTCATGGCCGGCAATCGAAAGCACCACGGGAAGTTGCGACTTTTTGTGCAGCATGGAGTTGAGCAGACGTTCGTCTCAGCTTGTATTTTAACGGCCAGCTTCGCAAATATAAAGCAGCCTTGATTTTAAGCGCCGCGATTGCCACCAATAATAGATCGGGAGTCGGAGTTCTGCGCGCCACTTGTGCGCAGTTCCGATTGCTGCAACACTAGAGTTGGCAGTCATTCGCCCTTTGATGATTATCTTTGGCATTCATGCTGTAGAAGAAGCTTTGTCGGCGCGCCAACGCGGTTTTGATTATGTTGCCGTCGCGCCGGGACGCGGCGATGCACGCATCCAGAAAATCGCGCAGCTTTGCCGCAGCGCCGGAGTTCCGCTGCGTACTATGCCACGCGAACAACTCACGCGGCTGGCTCGCGCAGCCAATCATCAGGGCGTCGTCGCGGTTACGGCGGAAAAGCAATACAACGACGTTGACGATATCCTGGCCGGCAAGCGTGGCCAGCACAGTTTTGTTCTGCTGCTGGATGGCATTGAAGATCCGCACAATCTTGGCGCGATTATTCGCACCGCGGAAGGCGCGGGCGCTGATGGCATCATCATTCCTGAGCGACGCGCCGCCGGCGTTACCGGAACCGTCGTCAAGGCCTCCGCCGGAGCATCAGAGTATCTGCCGATTGCCCGCGTTACCAATGCCGGCCGCGCTCTGGAAGAGTTGAAGTCGCGCAATATCTGGACGGTTGGCCTTGACGAGCGCGGCGACAAACTCTATGACCAGATCGACTACAAAATGGATTGCGCGCTGGTACTCGGTGCTGAAGGCCACGGCTTGCACGAACAGGTCCGCAAGAAATGCGACTTTCTGGTAAAGATCCCCATGTCTGGAAAAGTGCCGTCACTCAACGTGTCCGTGGCTGCGGCCATTGTGATGTATGAAGTGGCGCGGCAGCGACGCAAATAACTATCGCAAAACATTCGCAAACGGCGTTACTGTCAGGGCTTGGCTACCGGCCTCTTCTTCGCCTTGATCACAATGGCCAAATTGCCGTTGCGCGTATTGGTGAAGCGCAGCTTGATTCGTCCTTCTTCGTCCAGCGTGATCACCGCAGGCGTATTCACTTCAGTCAGCATCCATCCCGCTGGCAGCGTCACGTAATTCAACGGACGCCCCAGAGTCCGTGTCCAGATCAATTCTCCGTCTTTCACTATATAGCCAACCGGATCGGTATATGTTTCCTGCACGCGCACACGCGTTGATTGGCCTTCGCCCACCGGATGCTCAAGGTCGCCCTGCACTGCCACGGAATCCGGCTCCACTGGCTCCGGATAATAGCCGAGCGCGTTTACGTCTTTGCCCGCGACGGTTGAAGTCTTCAGCGGCTTGCCG
>DASXIL010000176.1:0-2190 GCA_036497985.1 Candidatus Angelobacter sp.
CTTGTGAGCAACGCTTCATAGAGCCACTGTCCGACGAATGCCAGTGCAATGTAGACGAAAACCGAACTCACGATTGCAACGATCATCTCAGGAGACGGCTCCTGGTTCTGTTCTGCTTCATGCACCACGCGAACGATTGACGGTAAAACCATGATAAAAAACAGAGGAGCTGCTACTGCGCTCAAAATAATGTGGTCAAGCAAGTGCGCCAGAAAGCGGATCCAGAAACCTCCGTACGGCACTGCGGGAGCAGCCACATAGGCAACTGGAGGAGCGGCGGCATAAGCCCGCGCCGGGGCAGCCGCCTGGCTTGGGGCAAGACCGCTGGAAAGTGTCAAGCCGCAGCTCTGGCAAAATTGTGACGTGGCGGGGTTCTGCGCGCCGCACTTGGAACAAAAGATAAAATTATCTGGCATATTACGGGGACTATAACCCTATTGTCTTTCAGCCGCAAACAGAAATTGCTGCAGGAACTGATTTTCTAAAGTCTTCCAGAGTCAATTCCAGTCCTCCGAAGTCGGGATGAAAGTTCAGCCCGATCTTATAGGCCATATCCAGATTGTCACCGGGTTGGAGTGCCGCTGCCTGGGCCCGCTCCGCCATTCTCCAGCCGACAGCCTCATAGTTGAAGCTGGCCTTGGCATTCGGCAATCTCTGATTCACCCGTAGCTTAATGTGCTTCTCCTTCAGAATCCTTGGAGGCAATAATAAGTTCACGCCGCAACTGGAAAATACCGGCTCACGATTGCCGTGACCGAACGGTTCCAACCGGCCTAAACTGTTGAGCAACTCTGGCGTCACCGAGCTGAGAGGGATTTCAGCATCAATGTTCAGTTGCGGCAACAAGTCTTCAGGTTTAAGCATTGTTTGCGCGTAAGTATTCAATTTTTGCTTTAAGGCAGGAACATCCTGGCTGGGCATGGCAAAACCGACTGCGTGCGCGTGGCCGCCAAAGCGTGTAAACAGATCGTGGCAGGATTCAAGCGCATTCAGCAGATGGAACGCGGAAATGGAGCGGCCCGAACCGTGGGCCTCCTCTCCCTCCTTGGCAATCACCAGCGCAGGCCGGCCCGTCTTCTCGACGACCCGCGATGCCACAATTCCAACGACGCCACGGTGCCAGCCGTTGCCATCAAAGACCATGCAGAACTTCCCTGTCAGATCAGGCTCAGCGGCAAGTTGCTCTTCAATTTCCGCGACTATGCGCTGCTCTTCAGCTTGACGCTCCAAATTGAGCTGGTTCAATTTTTCCGCGATCTCTTTGCACCGGGCCTGATCCTTGCACGTAAATAGCTCGATCACGTCCCGCGCCACGTCCATGCGTCCGGCAGCGTTAATGCGCGGACCAAGCCGAAATCCAACATCCCCGGCATTCACTGCGCGTTCACCGTTTAGACCGGAAACTTCCATTAAAGCTTTAAGTCCTCCGTTTACCGGACGCCGCAACCCTTCCAGTCCCAAACGAGCAATCGTGCGGTTCTCGCCGACCAGTGGAACTGCATCTGCAATGGTGGCAATGGCCACCATCTTGAGGAAGGAAGGAATCAGCTTCGTCTGATCAACACGGTCCTTGAATTTGGCAAACAGTGCCTGGGCAATTTTGAACGCGACGCCCGCTCCACAGAGTTCTTTGCAGGGATAATCACAGCCTTGCTGGTTGGGGTTCAGTACCGCCCAGGCGTTCGGCACACCTTCATGCGCTTCAGGCAGATGGTGATCGGTGACGATGAGATCAATACCAACCCTGCGTGCAGTTTCAGCCGCTTGGAAAGCCCGGATGCCGGTATCTACACTGATGACAACTCTTATTCCACCCGCAGCCGCCCGTTCGATCACATCATCCTTGATGCCGTAACCTTCTTTGATCCGGTGCGGGACGTGAAAATCAGCCGCGCCGCCGCACAGCTCAATCGCGGTTTTCAGGATGACGACTGCCGTGGTCCCGTCCACGTCATAATCGCCATAAATCAGAATGCCTTCCTTGTTGACGATAGCGGCGCTCAAACGGTCCACCGCAGCCGCCATGCCGCACATGAGGTAGGGCGAATGCAGATGATCGAGTGAAGGCGACAGAAAATTTGCCGCATTGGCTGCGGTAATGCCGCGCAGAGCCAACAAACGAGCCACAATTGGAGAGACTTTGGCTTCAGCGCAGAGTGCTTCTACCTGCTCCACATCGGGATTCGAGAA
>DASXIL010000177.1:0-4070 GCA_036497985.1 Candidatus Angelobacter sp.
CACCAGTTTTTGAGATTGCCTTCAGGATCAAAGAGCGCCCCCTGATCGTCAAAGCCGTGCGTAAGTTCGTGGCCAATTACGGCGCCCATGCCGCCGAAATTCAGCGCGTCGTCCGCCTTGAAGACATAAAAGGGCGGCTGCAGGATTACGGCGGGGAAATTGATGTTGTTTTCCGTGGGCTCGTAATAGGCGTTTACCGTGGGCGGCGTCATCTGCCATTCCTGCTTGTCCAGAGGCTTACCGATCTTGGCCAGTTGGCGATGGGTCTCAAACGCATTTGCCCGCAGCGAATTTCCCAACGCGTCACCACGTTCAATCTTCAGCGAAGTGTAGTCGCGCCATTTTGCGGGATAGCCGATCTTGTTTTGAATGGCGGTCAGCTTTACCAGCGCCTGCTTCTTTGTGACCTCTGACATCCAGGGAAGCTCGCTGATGTCCTGGCGCAGGGCGGCTTCCAACTGGTTGACCATTTTCAGCGTGCGCGCCTTGGCTTCCGGCGGATAATACTTCTCTACAAAAACCTGTCCCAGCGCTTCACCAAGGTCACCGTCAGCGGCAGAAACGCAACGTTTCCAGCGGGCTTGCAGTTCCTTTGTTCCCCGCATCGTCTTCCCGTAAAAATTGAAGTTCTCGTCCTGGAAAACCTTGGGCAACGACTCAGCCTGTGAGTGCACCAGCTGCCAGCGCAGATAAATTTTCAGGTCATCGAGGCTCACGCTCTTCAACTCAGCGTCAAGCGCCTTAAAGAAGTTGGGCTCTGCCACGTTGAGGCTGTCAAAGGCGGGCGTGCCCGTGCCGGCCAGATACCTGGTAAAACTGAAAGAGGGCGCGAGCGACTGCCACTCAGTAAGCGGCATCTTGTGGTAAACGCGCTCAGGTTCGCGCCGTTCCACGCGATCACCGGAGCCTTTGGCCAGGGCCGTTTCCACATTCATCACGGAAGTGGCTTCAGCGGCGGCCTTGTCCGGCGCGTCGCCCAGCAGCTTGAACATGTTGGCCACGTGCTGCAGGTACTGTTTGCGCAGCTCCACTGACTTGGCGTCATCCTTCACGTAATAGTCGCGGTCAGGCAGTGAGAGGCCGCCCTGGTCAGCCTGTGCAATGACCTCTTTGGCGTTTTTAAAGTCGGCGCCGGAGCCGAATGAGAACAAACTATTGATGCCCTGGCCGTGCAGATACGCAATCAGTGCCGGCAGTGCGGATTTATCGCGCAGTGCATTGATGCGGTCAAATTCCGGCTTTAGGACGCCTGCGCCTTTTTTCTCGATTGCGGCCTCGTCCATGCATGTGGAGTAATAGTCGCCGATCTTCTGCTCATTTGCGTCGCGATTTGTCGCCTTGGCAGCGCTCTCCAGGATTCCGCGCAGCTCCTGCCGGTTCCGCTCCGTCAGTTCTCCGAAGCGGCTCCAGATCGACTGGTCCGCGGGAATGGGATTGTTCTTGATCCACCCACCGCATGCGAATTGGTAGAAGTCCACACAAGGGTCAGCGGTTTTGTCCATGTCGGAGGCCACTGATTCTGAAGCAGCCTTGCTCTCCTGTGCCGGGAGCTGCCCAGCCACGGTCATGCAAAAGATTATTGCGATCAACATTCGAGATAAGCGCATTTTGATTTGCCCCTAAAAAAGGATTGGACGCACTGAAAGCGGCCGACAAGCGAAGGCCGAAGCTACGAGTTTCTAAAACACGCGGAAGCGGATCGTCAGGTATTTCTTGGGATTTTCGCGGATCGCCTTGACCAGGTTCCGCGTCTCTATCAGCATTTGATCTGTATTGTTATAGAGCGATGGGTCTTTAAACAACTTGCCTGCGCTGCCTTCACCCGCTTCCAGGCGGTCTGAGATTATGGAGAGCTTGTCAATGATATTTACCAGCTTCTTGGAGAGCTCTTCATCCTTCAGCAATTTTCCGGCGGGTCCGCGACCTGCATTGAGGTCAGCGAGCAGCTTGTTGGCAGTAGTGATCGCCTGGTTGGCATTGTTATAGAGAGCATCATCTTTTACCAATTTACCTAGACTGCCATGGCCTTTGTTGATCTCGTCCATCGTTTGATCGGCTTTGGTCACCAGCGAATCTGCTTTGCGGTACAGGCTGTCATCGGCAAAGAGTTTCCCGATTGTACCTTTGCCGTTGTTCACATCATTCAGCAATGCCTGAACCTGGTTCAGGATGGCATTGACTTTGTCGATCATCGTGGGATCGTAAATAAATTTCCCCAGGGATCCGTTGCCGTTTTGGATCTCCGCAAAGATAGAGTCGGCCCGCTTTACAAGCTTATCAATGTTTTGTAGTGATGTTTGGCTGGTGCGGACTACGTCCGGAATGCCGGGAGCATTACCGGGAGGTAATTCTGTGCCATCTTTCACGATCGGGCCCTTGGAGTCTTTGCTGTCAATGTCGACAAACGATTCGCCAAGCACGCCGGCAGTTTCAATAGTCGCTTTGGAATCTGTGTGAATGAATTTCTGAAACTCCGTGTTCACCTGCATCACTACCTGCACCGGACTCAGCGGACGTCCAGGGACAACCTTGACCGACTTTACATTGCCAATCGCTACACCCTGCAAGTCCACCGGCTGCCCTTTGCGTATCCCCTCAGCGTTGTCAAAGTATGTAATGAGAGTAATTTTGCTGGTGAAAAGTCCGCCGGTTCCGCTGATCAGGAAGACAAGGATGGCCAGGGTCGCTGAACCGACAATTACGGTTATGCCGACCTTTAGTTCAGACCACCTGAGCTGCTTTTGACTTGGCAATGGCGTGAAGTGACTACGCGAAAATAATAGCAGATGCCCGTGTAAGTCCCTAGAAGTAGACAGTTTTCAGTAAGTTCGGAGGATTCAGCCGCTACCAGTCCTCGCCAAAGCGCTCAGCTTCCTAAGGCACGATGGCGGCGCCTTTCCATGTCCGTGAGAAAAGACCCGCAAGCAGGTAAGCTGCTGCAGCGCAAAGCAAAGTGACCGTCAAACCAAAGTGAATGGCGATGATCATGGCCATGACTGATCCCAGAACGCTGGCTGCAGCGTTGAGAGCCCAGGCCCATTCCACGGTCTTTACCAACCGCAGACCCGTCGGGAACGGCATGCCCATCAGAAAGCCGAGCGGCGCCAGGACTATGCCGCTGAGAAACAACTTGATAACAAAGGGCAGCCCGATGGCCGCTGAGAGCAGCCACGGCAACAGGGCAACATCGATGGCAATAAGGGCTGAAATGATTCCGATCAGAGGAAGGATTTTGCCGCCGCTGCTAATCCTGCGCCGCGCTGCCACACTGCCGATGCCACTGGAAAGCAAAAGCAGAAAGACAACCACCGTCAACGCATATGTGGGGTGGCCCAGGAAAAGAACAAAGCGCTGGATCAGAGAAATTTCCACCAGGATGAAACCGAATCCAACGGCGATGAAGTAAAGCAGAGCAACGATTCCGGTCTTGGGCGCGCTCTGTCGATGACGATGCAGCGCCAGAGGAAGAATCAGGAACGCCAGCACGGCCAGAATCGAGATAATCAGCAACATTCCCAGCACCACAACACCCAGGTTGATGCGCCAATCCATGCCGCGCCCTGTCCCGGCCAGGATGTTTTCAATTACGTGACGGGTCTTCAGGGTAAAAAAGAAAAACGGAGCACTATCACTCACCGGCGAGACGTTATAAGCATAGTTGCGCGCGAAGCCAGCGGGATCATTTGAATTGATCAGGTTGCGGAATGCCTCAGCCGCCGGCGGAAGAGGCTGTAACCCGGCGAATTCACTCGTAGGATTCAGCCAAAATAGATTGGGATTTTCACGCACATGCGCCGCGACGGCGGCGTACTCAGCCGCGGTGAAAGGAGTTTTTTTGGCCAGCACGAGCACCGGTCTGCCATCTTCATCAAGCCCTCCGTCTGCCACGATCACAAAGTGCTGTCGGGGATTGGTCACGCCAATCCGGTGCAAAGCTTCGATCCCCTGTGAGACCACGCGCAAAGCTTCACGCGGCTGCTTGAACTCCCAGCGCGTAACGGCAATCATGCCGTCGGGCTTGAGATGATCGAAGTATTCGCGGAAAGCCTAAATGGTATAAAGATTATTTT
>DASXIL010000178.1:0-9549 GCA_036497985.1 Candidatus Angelobacter sp.
CTGTTTCGTACCGAGGATGAGCTCTTTATAGCGGTCGTCGAAATAAAAGTCCGATGCGAACTCGACACAACTTGCAATGGCTTGCTTCATCACCTCGAGAGCAATCGTCCCGCCCTTGCGCGCATAGCCTGCGGATTGCTGTCTGCGAATCCAGTCCAATAGATCGGTTTCCTGAATTTCAAAATTGGTACAAGCGCGATATCCGTCAAAACGTGAGGGCAATTCGAACGCCGATTTCTTCTCTTCAGTCTTCCTGTGTCCTCTTTCAAACCATAGCCGCTCAACACCGAGGCAGCAAATCATCGGAAGCGTTACACCTTCATTCGCACGTACTTTGTGATCCGCTTCCTTGGCGATATCGATGAGCTTTTTGGCCCCCGCAGTCCTCGTGCGCCCTTTTTCGCTACTGAGCTCCCGGCGCCATGTGAAGTCCTGTCCCATCACTTGCCCGCTAACTTCTATCAGTGCTGGGAACTGTTTTTCAAATGAAACACTATCTTCAAATTGATGCGGTTCGACGTGGGCGTGCTCAGGGTCGATACCTCCGGCAGTTTGGGCGCCGCGCAGTCCGAGAAACCAAACATCCACTGCAATGGAAAGCGCGTCGAGAACGGAGGTTTTTACACTGGCATTTTCGCCAACGATCAGATTGAATTGCGGATTAAAAATGAACTCGCGCGATGCGAAGCGCTTGAAGTTCATAATTCTTAAACGGTCAATTCTCATGTGGAATCCTCTGCGGTTTCAGTAGTTTATCTCGTTGGCCTGAAACGAAACCAGCCAATGCTCCGGATTTTCTCTGATTGTTGCACGGCCGCAAGGGTTGGGCGGTTATTCGGCTCGCCTGAAGCAAATCACCGGTGGGCTCGTTGTGGTCTGATTAGTCCTCTCAAGTCGGCCAGTGTCGAGTGATCGCCAAAAGAAGCCTAAACTCCCCAGAAGTCGGCTTTTGGGAAGTGTGGGTGATTCGTTGAACCCTTATTCCAATCGAATGACAGCAGTCGGAATTGCTCGTTACTGACCTGCAAGGGCACGCGTGATAACGACCCTGCCGTATGATAAAGTTTTCGTCGCCGAACAGGGAGGATCAGGCCCATGAACGTTGAAGCGCAGGTTACCTGGACAGACGGCGAGCGATTTGTCGCTAACGCGAGCAGCGGCCACGCTATTGTGATTGACTCTGACCGCCATCGGAACACCGCAGCGGGTCCCATGGAAATGGTCCTGATGGGCTTATGCGCCTGCACCGCCACTGACGTAGTGAGTATCCTGCGCAAAAAACGCGAGCCATTTCTCGGCGTGCATGTAAAGGCCGAGGCAGTTCGTGCCACAGAAGCGCCTACAGTCTATACTTCCATCAAACTCATCTATACAGTTTCCGGGCAGGTTTCACGCAAATCGGTGGAAGACGCGGTCAGGCTGTCTGAAGAAAAGTATTGCGGGGTTTCTGCGATGCTGAAATGCACGGCAAAGATCGTTACTGAGGTGCATCTTTCCGGTGCGGAAACCATTGCTCCGGCAAGGAAATAAATGAAACATTGACGATGTAGAAAGAATCTAATAAGCAAACAGGGGGGAATTCTTTTCATGTCGCAAAAGAAAGTTGTGGTTTACAGCCAGCCCGGTTGACCGCCGTGCTCATGGGCTGAGTCCTACCTTTCGGAGAAAGGTATTGAGTTTCAAGTGAAAGACGTTAGTTCTGACCAGCAGGCGGTTTTTGAGTTGGTGCGTACCTACAACAGCCGTTCCACGCCAACCATTGTCGTTGGAGAACAAGTCATGGTCGGCTTTGATCCTGAGCGCCTGGACGCAATGCTTGCAGAGTGAGTTCGCCGCTAAACAATCGATAAGCCCCGCGCCGGAGCAGCAACATCCATGGCGGGGCTATTTCTTTGTAGCCATGGCGACATTCTGCTGGGGCGCTGCCGCGGTGGTGGGCAAGGCAATTTTTAACGGCAGCCTCTTTGCCGGCCATGCTCTGATCTCGCCTGTGGTACTCACACAAACCCGGACCACCTTCACCGTTCTGGTTTTTGGTCCCATTCTTTTGCTGCGGTTCGGCCGCCGCATCTTTTCCATCTCCAGGCGCGATCTCATCCTGTGCGCGCTTGTCGGGACGCTGGGCGTGGCCTGCTCCAATTTTTTCTATTACTTTGCCGTGCAGAAATCGACCGTCTCTTTGGCCATCACCATCCAATACACTGCGCCGCTCTGGGTATTGATTTACATGGTCGCGCGCGGCAGGGAACGCGCAACAATTCAGCGCACCGCCGCCGCTTTAGTGGCGATGGTCGGAACGGCCCTGGCAATCGGCGTCTTCCAGATCGGCGTGAAATTTAGCTTGATTGCCGTATCGTCCGCTTTGCTGGCATCGTTTGGCTATGCCTTTTATAACGTCGCCGGACAAGGGCTGGTGACGCGAAATCACCAGTTCACGGTCATGTTTTATTTGCTGCTGGGCGCGGCGATCATGTGGACTGTGGTGAACCCTCCCTGGAAGCTGATAGCCCAGAATTTCAGCGGGCTGCAATGGGGATTCCTGTTCATCTTTGCCTGTCTCTCCATGGTGCTGCCATACATGCTTTATCTGAGCGGATTGAAATACCTTGATCCCACGCGCGCCGTCATCACCAGCTGCCTGGAGCCGGTGTTTGCCATTCTGTTTGCGGTGCTTTTTGTCGGTGAATCGCTGCGGATCATGCAGATAGCGGGGATCGTGGCCGTGCTGGTTGCCACCGTTATGGTCCAGATCAAGCCGCGAACGGGCGTTCAACCCGCGCCGGCCAGTTAGGGTATGGGCCTCTCTGGCTGTAAAATAGCGTCAGCCATGAATATCCAGCGTCTTATCCTTGTTTGCCTGCTTTCTGTGCTTTTGCCGCGGGCTGCGTTTGCCGGAAAGAAACCCCCTGTCCCGGAGCTAAAAACCGCTTCTGTGAACATGACCGTCATCAGGAATTCCAGCGGCAAGCCCGTAAAAAATGCTGAAGTGGTGATTCACTTGATTGATAAGCATGGCAACGCAAAGCAGGAGGGTATGGAACTGAAGACCCATGATGACGGCAAGGCGGAAGCGACGGGCATTCCTTACGGCAAAGTTCGCATTCAGGTGATTGCGCCGGGATTCAGGACATATGGAGAAGACTTCAGCATCGATCAGCCTAATCATGAATTCACCATCAAATTGCAAAAACCGGCCGAGCAGCTTTCCATTTACAAATGAACGGTGACGGCATCCGGCAAAGGGCTGCCGTCCGCAATAAGCGCAGAGCTCCGCATCGCCAAGGCGTGTACCTGCTTGACATTACTGCGCGGGGATGTCATTTCTAGTAGCTTTACTTAACACCCATATTTTGAAGAGCAGAGAAAGGTCTTTTGAAAGTCAGGGTCTTTTTTCACGGCAAATGTTTTGACGGGACGGCCTCGGCGGCGCTGTTTTCGCGCTTTTATCGCGAACGCATCCGGTCTGATGTGCACTTCCAGTTCACCGGCCTGGTGCATCGCGCGGGCGCGCTCTTTAATGAAGCCGATTTCGACGGCGACGAGAACGCCATCGTCGACTTCAAGTATTCCGCTTCTCCCAAGATTACCTGGTGGTTTGACCATCATCAGAGCGCTTTTCTTTCCCCAGAAGACGCGGAGCACTATCGCCTAAGCGATAAGAGCCGGAAGTTCTTCGATCCTGAATACAAATCCTGCACCAAGTTTTTGGCGCACGTGGCGGAGCAGAAATTTGGTTTTGATCCGCGTCCCGTGGAAGAGCTGATTCGCTGGGCCGATATTATCGATGGCGCACAGTTCCGTAGTCCTGAAGAAGCCGTGGAGATGGCTGAGCCAGCCATGAAGCTGACCATGGCTATTGAATCCACCAACGATCCTGATTTTCTTCCGCGCTTGATCCCGTATCTAGTGAGTGAGCCGCTGGCTGACGTGCTGAAAGAGTCGTTTGTTGCCTCAGTTGTGCCGCCGCTCATGGCACGCCACCGCAAGTCGATTGACATATTGCGCCAACGCTCGGAGTGCAAACAAGGAACCATTTACTTTGACATCAGTGATCAGGACCTGGAAGGCTACAACAAGTTCATTCCTTATTATTTGCACCGGGATTCGGTGTACAGCGTGGGGTTGAGCAGCAGCAGCTTTCGCGTAAAAGTTTCTGTAGGTTCAAATCCGTGGACTGACCGGCAGAATATGGTGAATCTGGCTAAAATCTGCGAACGCTATGGCGGCGGCGGACACGCCCGCGTTGGCGCTATCTCTTTCCCGCCCGATAAGGGCGATCTGGCGCGCACAGCGGCGGCAGAGATCGCGGCAGAACTTCGGGCCGCTGAATCAGCTGCGATCAAGTAACCTGAGTTGCGCGAAGGCAACTTTCCATCCTTCCATCCTTGCTTCCTCTGAGAGCTTCCCTCTGAGAACCAGGGCCTTTCGGATTACGAAAATCACTTAGTCCTCATCTAATTACGAATTTTGGAATGTTGTGCAGATACCCCCGAATGCGGTTGATGCAGAGTAGATGCTTGGTTACTCTCAGAAGAGTCCTCACCGGCGGGTGAGCATCAAAACAAATCTGGAGTCTCAGAGCAGTGCAGAACATACAAAAGTGTCTGGCTGCTGTTGTCGTCCTTGGTCTTTCTCTGACCGGTACGGCCCAGCAGCAAAGCAATCCAAGCCTAAAGAGATCAGCAAAGCCCCAGGCCGGCGCGCCTGCCAGCCCGGCCAAGCTAACGCGCGAGCAGAAGTTTGTGATCGATACAGTGCGCATGGCGGTTGCATTGCCGGAATCCGATCCGCAGGACAGGTTGCGAGTGCTCTCAACGGCCGCCGACGTGGTCTCTCCCATCGATAAAAAGATGGCGCGCGGATTCTGGAATGAAGGCGCCCGGATTGAAACTGATTTGGTGCGGGTTGGGCAAACGCCCGCCGTCTCCATGATGTCCAGCGGTCTAGTGGACTGCGCCTCCGTTCTGAACTTTGTAGAGAACCTGCCGGAAAGCGCCGTGTTGCATGCGGAACAGTCTTTGATTGGCGCAATCACGAGTTGTCCGAAGCAGACTTTAGACCCCGTTTCGCGCAAGCTGGATGCCGGACTGGAGAAGCGCATCGTTGCTTCGCGCGCGCTGATGGCCGTGATGGCAGCGCAAGGCGAAAGCTCGGCATGGTCTCAGCAGCATTTTGCCAAGATGTTTGACGCGCTGCCGGATCCCAAAGAGAATGCCCCAGAAGCGGAAAATCTTGCCGCCATGTACATGCAGATGTCCGGATCCGTGAATAAGGACATTGCCTCCAAGTCCGGCTTGCAGCTTCTGACGTGGTTGGGAAAGATTGACGATTCTCCTTTGCGGACGCTTTCAATCACCATCACCACAGAGGCCATGCAGAAGGCCCTGGGCGCTGAAGGCTACAAGAAAGCGCTGGAATCCGATGTGGTGGCTAATACCACGGTGCAGAACGCAGGACAGCAGCGTGAGATCGAGCGGCCGCAGCAGGAAAGCGTTTCCATTCTGTCTGCAATGGACAGCCGCGGAACAGACCAGACCGAGCGCCTTCGCAGCCTGCCCCCCAGCCAGCGAGCGCGCGAGGCCGCAGCCAGTGGGTTTGCAACGGGTACCGGCGGCAACAAACAGCAGGCCAGCAAGTATTTTGATATGGCCTTCAGCGCTGCCGACGAAGTATGGGATGCGCGTACCCCAGAACAGAACGCAGCAGCCGTGGTGCAGGAGATCAGCGAGGCGGCAGCGCAGGTGGATTCATTGAATGCGTTATCTCGAGCGCAGAAGCTGCGTGACAGTTCTGCCCAAGCCATTGCCATGCTGGCTGTTGCGCGAGTGGTGGCCAGCAACGGCGTCGCTCAATAAAGTGCATTATCTGGCTAAAAAATCAGTAAAGTTTTGAAAATTAAACGGACGTAATATTGTCAGGCAGGTTAGTACATTGATAGGCTATCAACATCTCAAATCTATAAGTCAGGGTCTCCAGTTGGTTCATATTGTTGATGTCCAGTGCCCGAAGTGCATGCGTAAATTCCGGACTGTTCCCTCAGTGGTGGAGCATGCCGGCTGGGTTTACTGCTCGGTTTGTGGCACACGCATGACTATCTCTGAACCGAAGCCGGTGAGCGCCTTATCCAAGGACCGTGCCGTCGCCAAGTAGCATCCCGCGCCTATTTTCAGCACAATTCAGGCAAGGCAAGTGCGCCCATCCATGGGCGGGGTTACCAAACTGTTCACTCGTCGGGGGCACACACCAGTCTTGTCCCAAAGTTACCTGCTTAAGGCTGTTTTGGCATTGTCTGTAGCGGGGATCTTGCACTAAGCTTGCGTCAACAAGGTCCCTGGAGAAAGAAATGTTCCATCCCAGATTCCGGCTGGCGATCTGCCCTTTGCTTATTTTTGTGGGCATCGCCTCGGGTCAACGCCCCGTATCGCATGATCAGTCGCCGCGTCAGGCCCTGATAGAGATGCTTTCCGGCGGCGAAGCGCCGTTCAAGAAGCATCTGACCCTGGAAATGCAGAGCAAGCTTCAGAATTTAATGAAGAGCTCTCCAGACAACGCACCCAACCCACTTTTAGCCTTGACGGGCGCAAAATCCTCCGGCGCCAACCGTTTCCAGTCATTCGATATCGGTCCTATCCTCTTTGCTTTCAGCAATTCTGAAGAACATGAACGCTATGAAGTCGATATCGATAGCAATGAACAGCACGGCGAAGAAGACACCATGGGACTCTCATTGCATCTGGTGCATAACGGCGTGGAACGTGAGATTCCGGTAGGACTAAAAATTCTTGCCAGACTCAAGCGGCAGGCCGGCGTCTGGCGGCTAACCGCAGTTAACCTGAATGCCTCGCTGCCGGTCGGCGATCCCCGCATTCTGGAAAAATCCTGGTGGGGACCAACTCTGGCCGCAGCCGCAGGCGCAAGCGAAGAGACATCGACCTCTTCAGCCGTGGTGATTGACGAACGTCCGAAAATGAATCCCTTGCGCGCGGTGCGGATGATCGGCATGGCAGAAAACCTGTATGTCCAAATGCATCCGGGGGCCGGCTATACGTGTAATCTTTCCAACCTCATCAATATCGGTAAAGGGATGGACGAAGAAGGCATGTACAAGTTCATGGATGCCGAATTTGCCGACGGCATTTATAACGGCTACCGATTCACGATCACCGGATGCGAGCGTGCGCCGGCAAGAATGTTTCGCGTTATCGCTGAACCGGTGGCAGGCCATGGCAAGGCCTATTGCTCCGATAATACAAACAACCTGCGCACCGCAGACGATGGCCGTGGCACCACCTGCCTGGTTGCAGGAAAAATCGCGCGCAAATAAACGGAGGAATCATCAGTCCCTCCGTCCATTCAAGTTTCAACTCTACTCTTCAAGACCACACTTAGGACTTCTGCACCTGCAGGTGGTTTTCAACGGAGAAGACTCCGGGAACGCCATTCGCCCGAAGATTGGCTGCGTCTTTGTCGGCTTGAGAATTCACAACGCCTTCCAGCGTGACGTGGCCGTTCTTCACAATAATGTGGATGGGCGGAACCGACCCCATGGAATAACGAAAAAGGCGCTCGTCATTAAAAAGGGCGCGTGCCACATCTCGGCGGATCCGGTCATCGTTCCCTGAAGCCGGCAAAATCTCGATCTGATTATTCACGCTCTCCACGCCTTCAATGTGCTTGACGGTCTTTTCCGCTGAGTCTTTCAGGATCGCGTCGCGCACTTGTCCCATCAACGTGACTTTGTTGCCATCCACTTTGTATTGAAGGTTGTCAAAAATGGTGAGCTGGGGCAGCATCACCAGTTCGTGATAAACCTCGCGTGAGACGCGGTCCTGCATGCGTTGTGGTCCCGTGACGTTTTGCGCTGCTGAGCCGGGATTACTGCCGGGTTCCTGGGCCATTCCCATCCCGGACATGCCAATACACAGCACACCAGCCAACACGCAACCTAGAATTTTCTTCATTATCGTCCCCTCCAGACGGGCAGATCATTTGCCTGCTAACTCAGATGCGGGCGAAAAAGCTGGTGTTGACTTGGCTCTCCCCTGCGCTAAAACCCCACGATTTTGGCCGTCTAATCGCGCAGGTAAGGCGATATCTAAGGGAGCGCCTAGGGTGAAACCCCAGTTGCTGCGGGTTTCACGCTAAGTAGAATCATCATCAACTTCCCCCGGCCCAGATCCTCACGATAAAAATGCAGTTAGAACGACGCGCAGTACTGTGCGGATTACTGAAGTACCGTTGTCACAAATGATGAACCCCTTAAGAATGAACAAGTACGCAGGGCAGAACGACATTCACATGGATTGTCCGCCCGGTGATATGAGCATGAGGAGAAGCTTACAAATGAAAAAATACTTTACGATCTTTGCCTTGGGGATGATGGCACTCTCCACAGCGGCATTCGCCGGTACCACGGCGACCAATTCCAACACAGTGTCGCCGACTCTGCAGATTTCGGCGACAGTTCAGAGCGCTGTTCAATTAACGCTCAGCACAGGCACAGCGGCAGTGACGCATTGCGCGGTCACGCCAACAGGCGGCACGCCGGATTACACCATGAATTTCGGCACCGTGGATGCACTCGGCATTAACGCTGGAAACTGCAATAAGTTTGCTCCGGCAACGCCGGGAACCACCAACGCAATTTATTGGTCAGACTACAACCTGAACCCGGTGTTCACCAGCCAAACGACTGCCAACAACACGATCACCGCGCAGGTGACTACTGATTTCGCCGCGCCGAACAATATCTTCATCGTTCGTGACTCAGCGAACTCCAGCACCGTTCCTGCCGCCGCTACGGACTTTACGGCTGTAAGCACGGCAACACCTGACACCATCGTGACCAATGCGGCCAGCGGTTCAACGCAGACGCGCTTTATCGGCGTGGCGGTAACCCCAGCCAACGGCGCCGGCGTGACGGGCGCGAAGTCGGCCACGGTTACCTTTACCTTGACAGTTCTGTAGTCTGCAAAGCTTCTTTCAAGTTGCTGCAGTTGCCCTGTCTACACTTAGGGACAATGAGATTTAGAAAGCATGAAGACCTTCGACGCACACACCTCCCCGTCGTCAAGTCCGGCGGGAAGGTGTGTGGTGCGTCGTTCAGTAGACTGCTTTCAGGGCTCATCATTCCTGCAGTTGCTGTAATTGCGTTTATCAAGCCGGCCGCGGCCCAGCAAGGGACTTTCACCGTTGCAGCGGCTCCTGGCGGCATCACCTTTGCCGGCGGGGGAACCACTCACTCCGGCCAGTTCGGCACCATGAACGCGTTAGGCATTGGGACGCCCGGCGCTGGCGTTACGGTAATTCCTCTCAGCAACGGTGCACTTTACCTCACGCATTATCAAATAAATATTTCAGGGCTTCCCAATCCTCATCTTGGGGCTGTAACTGCGTTCGTGAATTCCAATTTCACGAATCCCGCCGCGCTTATTATGCAGAGTTGCCCCAGCAGCTCAAGCTGCAATGCGTCGGGAAATTTTTCTACGATCTCACTTAATGCCGGGGCCCCGACCACGGTGGTTGCGGCGCCGGGCATCAATGGTCAGA
>DASXIL010000179.1:0-3513 GCA_036497985.1 Candidatus Angelobacter sp.
GGATGACGATGACAAGGCTCTCATCGTCCTCAATCAGGCAAGAAACAAAGCCACCGTCTTATCAGTGAGAATCCGTGTGATCCCTGTTATCAGCGGTGAGGTTTTGGTTTGACCTTCAATTTTGGCAATTTGGCAATTCCATCTCACTTCTTCCCCAAAAACCTGATCCGCCCATTCAGCGTTCGGTGATCGGTTCCAAAGAACGTCAGGAAGGTCGGCGAGTTGACATCGTTATCGACCACCGTGGGATTTTCGCGGTTCAGGATGTTGTCCACGCCAATGCGCGCCGCCCAGCGATATCCGTGAAACGCGAACTTCCGTTCCACCGTGGCGTTCAGGGTAAAGAAATCGGGGAAGCGGAATTGTCCCGGGCCGGAAACGATCTGCCCTAACTGGTCGATCGTCACAAAACTGAACCCGGAACGCCATATGCTTGACCATGCCATATCGAACTTCTTGAGCTTCCACGGCAGGGGATAACTTCCCCACGTCTGTAGCAGATTCGGCGAATCCCACGGCAACACTCCGCCCACCTGGTTTCCAACTATCAACGCGTCAATGGCAAAATCTACCGTCTGGTTTGAAGTAGCCCGCGAGCGCGTGTAAGAAACCAGCGCCGGATAGCCGCGTTTCAACTCTTTGCGCAGCGTGAATTGCGCGGCGTCATAGCTGTCTTTCTTGTCGCTCAGCAACAGAAAGTTATTTCCCGGCTGGCTGGCAAAGGCCCATCCATGCGCGCCATGCCGGCTCAGGTATTCCACTCGCGCGTAGACTTTTCCCGGCAGTCGCCGTTCCAGTGCCACGCTCCAGTTGTTAAAACGCGGGAGCGTCAGCAATCTTGGGTCTACAGTGAAAGAAGGTGTGAACACCGCTGCCACCGGAGAAATGAATTCGTCCGTCCGTGTACCCTGTGACCCATTGCCCGCCAGCGCAAGGTTTGACCGGTCAAAATAAATACCGATGCCCGCGCTGAATTTGGTTTCACTTACAGCGCTCACCAGCACTGTGCCTGCAACGCGCGGTGAAAAGAAGTCGCGGCCCAGATAGCTATCGCGGTCCCACCGGCCGCCGGTTTCAATAATCACGCGCTGCATCGGCGTCCACCGGTCTTGGATGTAGGCGCTCGACTCCAGCGTGCTCAGGCTGAATGGCGGCGCGTTGGAAAAAGTGATTTGCCGCAGCACCGCGCTGTTGCCATCCACAAATTGCACCGTCCCGCGGTCGATATTCGCGTGGTAGAGCACGCGGTCTGCGCGTCCACCCACCGTGAGCTGGTGCGTCCCGGCCATCTTCCACGGCCTCAGGTACAAGTTGGCAAAGCCCTGCGTACGCGTGGAAATATTCTCGTTCGTGACCCAGTAATTTCCGGAGCGGCCTTCCGGTCCCAGCACGTAAGGCAGATCGCCCTGCGGAAGCGACGATGCTTTATTGCGATGGAACGCCCCGCCAAACTCCAGCAGCGTGTCTCGCGCAACCGTGATCTGGTCTTTCAGTCCTAGAAGATAAAGATAATTATGGTTGTGCAGCGATACAGAAACGGGATCGAATGCTGAAATTCCGGAGTTCTGCGAATCCTGCAGATTCAACACCGCGCTTGCGGTCAGCACGTTTCCCGGGCTAAGGTTCATGCGCAACCGGCCCAGGTCTGCGGTCCTCCACAGGCGGTTGGTGTCCGCGCCCTCCGGCAACTCTTTTATGACGTTGTAGTCCACCTCTCCTTCATGCGAGAGGTCGAACCACAGCTTGTCTTTGATCAGGGGCCCGGAAAAATATCCTCGCGGCGTCCAGTTATTCAGCTGAAAACCCTTCACGTTCTGAAATGTTGGGAAAAAATCCGTGGCGTTCACGCGAAATCGGTTGTCTCCGTCCTGCACTTGCAGGTCTACCAGCCCGCCCGATCCTTTGCCGAACTGGGCTGAATACCTGCTGCTGCGCACGTCAATCTTTTGCAATGAATCCGGGTTCATGCGGACAGAAAGCGCTCCGCCCGCCGGCTGGCTCACTTCAAAGCCGTCCAGGTAATCCTGTATCTCTTGTGTGCTGGCCCCGGCAATGTGAATCTGCTTCCCGCTATCGCTTACCACGCCGGGAATATAAGCCAGCACGCCGCGATAATCGCGCGTAGTGGGATAAGGAATATTTGAAATGTCACTCGCCGTAATCGCCTGCGCGCTGCTGGTTTCTTCAGGATCAATCGGCGAAGCTTGCGCCGTGACTTCTATTTCTTCTTTGTATTCGCGCACCGGCTGTAGCTTTACCTCCACGGGCGACTGTTGCCCCGCTGCAATCTCCAGCTTGGCTACAGCCGTGGTGTAGAAGCCCGGTTTTTCAATCAGGATTTTGTACGTCCCCGGCGCCAGCCGCAGCACTGCATTTCCTGAAGGCGTTGTGCGTTCCTGTGCCACCGCCTTGTCATTCTGCTGCGCGATCACAATCACCATACGCAGCGGCTGACCATTCTGGTCCGTTACTGTAACTTGTAATTGTCCTGTAGCAGCGGACGCCCCTTGCCATGGCTCTTCAGCCGTCGCAGTTTGCCGGCTGGCACAAATCAGAGAACAAAGCAGAAGGGCCGTAACAGCGCGCCGTGTAATTTTCCAGGGCATCATGGTAACCGCGGAAGGCCTCTTGAGACGGGTCCTATATACCCCTCAAGCAGGTGCAAACTGGCTTTATTGTATGTGAGCTGCCGCTCAATCACCAGATAGGATTAGGACATGGACTGAAGGCCAGCGCAGGCGCATCTTGCCGACAGCGGCAGCGCATTGTGTTGCTTCGATTTTCGCGGCGAATCACTCCGATTGTGAATGCGGCGTTGATTCCACAATGATGGGCTTGCGCACTTCCGGCTTTGCGCCTTCGGCCTTCGGCTCCATGCGCTCATTGACTCGCGTGCGCTCATCGAACTTGCCAAAGATCATCTTGCCCGCAGTGGTTTGCAGCACTGACGTTACGGCAATATCTACGTTCTTTCCAATCAGCTTGCGTGCGTTATCCACCACCACCATCGTGCCGTCGTCCAGATAGGCCACGCCTTGGTTATATTCCTTGCCTTCTTTCAGAATGAAGACGCGCATCGTCTCGCCTGGCAGCACGATCGGCTTCAGCGCATTGGCCAGCTCATTGATGTTCAGCACTTCAACGCCCTGCAGCTGGGCCACTTTGTTCAGGTTGAAATCGTTGGTGATGATTTTTCCCTCGTACACCTTGGCCAGCTCAATCAATTTCAAATCAACTTCGCGGACCGTGGGAAAATCGTCTTCCACAATCTGCACGCTCACCGTCACCATCTTCTGCACGCGCTGCAGGATGTCCAGCCCGCGGCGTCCTCGATTGCGCTTGAGTGAATCGGCCGAGTCGGCCACCAGCTGCAGTTCGCGCAGAACAAACTGAGGAATCACCACCACGCCGTCCAGAAAGCCGGTATCGGCAATATCGGCAATGCGGCCATCGATGATGACGCTGGTGTCCAGGATCTTAAAGCTTTTGCGCCCTTGTTTTTCCGCGCCAAAG
>DASXIL010000180.1:0-12221 GCA_036497985.1 Candidatus Angelobacter sp.
GACCACTGTGATCGCCCCATGCACCAGCATCACCACCATGATGCGGCCGCTCCAGAATCCAAGACGGCCTTCTCCGCTGCACCCGATGACGCCAAATGCCCAATGGATTGCTGCACTCCGGGACATCTGCGGAGCGGAGCAACGATTTCCACTCATCCCGATCTTCCCCCACCGGTAGTGAGCGACCTCAAGATCCAGTTTGTTGTGGTTGTGTTCACCGTTGCCGGTTTTTCTTCCCACACTGATCGCGGCCCTCCCCTCGTCTAAGGCGCAGCCCAAAGCAGAGAACTAATAGCTGAGTTTTTCTCGGCGTGTTTGCGCATTGTCACTGCCTCAAGCCTTGCCCCAAAAGCGGCCATGGTTCCGGCTGTTTCCAAACTTCTTTGCAGATACTTTCGCTCAGGAGTTAAGCCGGTTTGCTGTCTGACAAGGACAAAACGGGAACCCTGACAGAGGTCCCTCTGAGGGAATCAAAATGTCAAAACGATCCATCGCGATCATAATTTCGCTGGCGCTGCTCTCATGTTTGCCGGCTGTAGCTTCAGTGTTCGGAACGATCAAGGCCATTGTTCACGATCCGCAACACCGGCCGGTGCAAGGAGCGCAGGTTGAAGCGCAGAGCCGCACGTCGGCGTTTAAGACTGCAGGCACCACAAACGAAGAAGGCATGGCGTTGCTGTCCAATGTTCCGGTGGGAGAGTATGACATCAAGATCGCCTCCCCCGGATTCAGTGGGGCGGAGCAATCTGTAACCGTGACTTCCGGCAACGTGCAAGAGCTGCATTTTGCTTTGGCGGTAGCGCAGCACCAGGAAACAGTGGAAGTTTCCGGCGCGCCGGAGACGGTGAACCCTTCTTCATCAACGCCGCAAACGCTGGTCAACCGAACTGACATTGCCCAGACGCCCGGGGCTGACCGCACCAACTCGATGTCCATGATCACAGATTATGTTCCCGGCGCTGCCATGGTGCACGATCAGCTCCATGTGCGCGGCGGACACCAAGTCACTTGGGCGATTGACGGAGTGCCGGTGCCCAACACCAATATCGCCACAAACGTGGGGCCGCAATTCGATCCCAAGGACGTTGATTACATGGAGGTGCAGCGCGGCAGCTTTTCCGCCGATTCCGGCGACCGCACCTACGGGGTCTTCAACGTGATTACCCGCTCCGGTTTTGAGCGCTCTCGCCAGGGCGAGCTGGTTACCAGCTATGGCAATTTCAACACCACGGACAGCCAACTCAGTTTCGGCGACCACAATGACCGCTCCGCGTACTACGTCAGCCTGAATGGCAACCGGAGCGATCACGGCCTGGAAACTCCAACCACCACGAACCTGCACAATCAGTCGGCGGGGGGAGGGGCCTTTACCTCGCTGATCTTCAATGCCACGCCGAATGACCAGTTTCGTTTTGTGGGCTCGGCGCGGACTGACTATTTCCAGGTGCCGAATGATCCCGATTTGCAGGCTGCAGGCGTGCGCGATCGCGACCGCGAGCAGGACGTCTTTGGCAATTTTTCCTGGGTGCACACGGTGGGCTCGGGTATTCTGTTCACTCTATCGCCTTCATACCACTTCAATCGCGCCGCTTTTGAAGGTCTTGGCGCGCCGGACCAACGGCTGGTCACCACGGACAACCGCGCTTCTTCCTACGCTGGCGGTCAAGCGGCACTGAGCGTAGTGAAAGGACGCCACAACGCGAAGCTGGTGGCCTATGGTTTTTATCAGCATGACAACACGCTAATCGGCTTGACTGGCAATAACGTGGACGACAGCACAGATCCACCGACGTTGACGCCTGTGAATGTGCCGCCTACTCGGCGCACGGCCGGCGCCCAGCTCGAATCACTGTGGGTAGAAGACCAGTACAAGGCTACGTCGTGGCTTGCGCTGAATGCCGGTGTTCGCCTCACGCATTTTTCCGGACTGCTGACGGAGACGGCTGCCAGCCCGCGCCTCGGAGTGGCCATCGAAATCCCGCGCCTGCACTGGGTGCTGCGTGGCGCTTACAGCCGTTACTATCAGGCGCCGCCGCTCGATACCATCTCCAATGAGATCCTGGCCGCAGTCGACCCGGCAACGGGTTTCTTGCCCCTGCGCGGAGAGCGCGACGAGCAGCAGGAGATCGGCTTGACCATCCCGGTCCGCGGCTGGACGTTTGACTTTGATCGTTTCCGCACCGGCGCGCATAACTTCTTTGATCATGACGCCATCGGAAATTCCAACCTGTTTATCCCGCTCACGATTCAGAGTGTGCGAATTGTGGGTTATGAAGCGACGGTGCGCTCGCCCAAGCTGTTCAAGAAAGTCGATCTGCACCTGGCATATTCGCATCAGTCGGTGGAAGGATCAGGAGCCGTCACCGGCGGGCTGACCGATTTTGCCCCTCCCGCTGAAGGTTTCTTCTTCCTGGACCACGACCAGCGGCACACTTTGAGCACGGGATTCACCGCCACTCTGCCGTACAAGAGCTGGTTTTCCGGCAATGTGAACGCCGGCTCAGGTTTTCTGGATGGCGATGGCCCCGGCCACCTGCCCAGCTACGCCACAGTCGATCTCGCGCTGGGACGTTCCTTCGGCGAGAACTGGTCAGCTAAGATTACGGCGACAAATCTTACAGACAAGCGCTACTTCATCGATCTCAGCAATACCTTCGGGGGCTCGCACGTGAGCGATCCGAGAATGGTGGCTGTGCAGGTGCGGTACAAGTTCCATTACTAAACTGCTTTTCTCAGGGAAAACGCAAGCGCAAATAGTGAGACGTAGCCATGCTACGCCTCTCCACCCAGCTTAGAGTTTCCGCGATGACGCCAAGGCGGGCGCAGCGGTAATCGCCTTGCGGATGTTCGCCTCCGGCGCTTTGTCGTCGAACGTAACTGCGCCATCGTTCACGGCGATGCCGAGTTTTTTCCAGAGCTGATCGAGATCGACGAGAGCGGGCTTGTCACGCATCTCGCTGTAAAGGTCGCGCAGGACGGTTGTTCCTGTGGCTTTATCTCCCATGGCCAGCGCCTTACCGATGTCCCAGTCTTCAGAGATGTTGCCGCCGCCGCGGTTGATGCCGCGCAGCGCGTCTTCAAGCCCCTTGTGGTTTTTGGTGTGCTCGCGGATGCGAACGTCAGCCAGCAGGCAGAAGATTGCGCCGCCCCAGTAGGTGCGTCCCCAGGTATGCGTGTTATCGAGGCCCCGATCACCTGACCCTGGCTCGCCTTTGGGCATGTCGCGGACAAACGTTCCCCAGACTTCTTTCACCGCCATACCGCCGTTGCGGGCCCGGGCCACAGGCTCAACATAAGTGGAGATGCCTTCTTCAATCCAGTGCTGATCGTCTTCCATGGAGGGGAACGCCAGATGGATCATTTCATGGACGAGCACCCAGTCTTCTTTGGTGGCCGCGACATCGGCGTCACGGCCCACGCTGATTAAAATCAGTCCGCCATCTTTTGGATAAGTAACGCCGTGGCGTATGCCGGAGCCGGAAGTGCTGCGCATTTTTAACGTGAGGTGCGGAACAGGGAAGTGTCCGTAGTAATCGGCGACGGTCGACGCAGAGGTCTTTACCCAACCCAGCAGCTCATTGCGTGAGAGTTTCATCTGCTCTTCAGGCAAGGTGACGTCAATGGTGGCGCCCGCAACCTTGAGCACCGCATTGTCCGCGCCTGACTCCTGACTGCGCGCACATGAAAGCGAAAAAAGCAGAAAGAATGCTAGAACTAATCTGCTGAGAGAGTGATGGCCCATGAAGTACAGACTAACCTTTGTCTTTATTGGTAGCAGAAATTGCCGCGGGATGCCGTTTTTTCCACCAGGTTGCGACCAGAGTATCCAGCGCAAACTTGCCCGGTCCGAATGCAAGAATAATGAGTGAGATAAACAGGAGATTGTGCGGAGCAGCATTAAAGAACTTGTCAGGGTCAGCAGAGAAGATGGATTTCAAGGCTTCCGAGTCGGCTGTGATGAATGCAACAAGCATGTCCCCGGCCAGCAATAAAGAAATCAGGCGGGAACCCAGCCCGAGCGCGAGCAAAATGCCGCCTACCGTTTCAAGAACTGCGACGAAATATGCATTCAACGTTGGTGCGGGAATGCCCAGGCTGGTCAGGAATTCAATGAATTTGGGCATGGTATGGAGATGTGCCCATCCACTTTCAAAGAACTGGTATCCAAAGTCCAGGCGCACCAGAAGCAGGACAGGTGATTGCAGCGAGTTAGCAACTTTCAGGAACAGCCCATAGAGAGCCTGGATTTTGGCAATCATTTTAGTTTTTGTTCTTCATCTGGCCGGCAGAACCAGCCCAGCTGCGACCAGTTAGCGAACCAGTCATGCAGTTGCTCCATCACGCGCTCCAGCTTTTTCCCCGACCAATTGACCGATGTTTCAATGGCTTGTGAGAGTGGCTGACCCTGCTGCAATGCGCGCAACAGCGCAAAGCCTTCAGGCTTTAAACGCTTGAAGTAAACAACGTTTTCCTGGCGGTGGACGGCCAGAAATATTTTTTTGCCCTTGGGCAAAGGTAATTGCTTGTGCGGCGCGGAATCCGAATGGTCCATCATGACCACGTTGCTGGAGATGTCGGTTTCCGGGTCTTCAGTTTCACGCACCTTCAGCAGAAGTTCATCCACGGGATAAGCGAGATCGAGCAGCTGAAGATATGGTTGCAAATGGAAGACTGGATCCTCGCCCAGGCTGGCCAGTTCGGCCTGGCTGAGAACGGGGAACTCAGCGGCATCAAAAGCTTCGATGTCGGCCCATTCCAGCCGCACCATATCGAGCGCCATACGCTCATTGCTGGAAATAAAATCAGGGTGCGCACGCAGCCAGGTTTCAAGCCGAGACCCAAGATCGCGCAGCGTGTATGACACCGAGGGCATCTCAGTAAGATAGCCAAGAAGGACCTTGTCAAAAGCTTCCTGTCCAATAACCTCGCGCAATCCGGGAAAATCGTCAGCAAGGGAAGAGAGCAGCCGGAACCAGTAAACGCGATTGTAGATTTCCAGGCGTTCGACCGAGGTCAGCCGGTCATTCGGTTTTACGATTTCTTCCGCAATGGCTTTTGTCGATCGGCCATCGAGCGTTTGCTCACGCATGCGCTCATCTTCAGTCAGCGGCTGGCGTACCACGTCGAATACTGCGCGCTGTAATTGTTCTAAGTCCATATGACCCGGATTCATGTGGCCCGGATTCATGATGCCACCGCCGAGCCGGCTGGAATATATTGCTTGGCTTTCAGCGCTTCCTTGTGGACTTCATCGAAAGATGGGATGTGATCGTCCCATTCCAGCAGGGTTGCCGTGGGACCTACCATTTCAATCGCTTTGGCGTAAAGCTGCCACACGGGATCGAGAACCGGATGATCGTGCGTGTCTAAAATATATTTCTCGTAGTTGGAGTGTCCGGCGATGTGAATCTGGGCTACACGCTCCGCGGGCACACTGCGCAGATACTCAAACGGATCAAAGCTATGATTACGCGATGATACGTAAATATTGTTGACATCAAGCAGGATGCCGCAGTCGGCATCTTCCACCACTTCGTTCAGAAACTCCCATTCCGTCATTTCTGAAACGTGGTATTCGGCGTAACTGCTCACATTTTCCACCGCGATGGGCACTTCCAGGAAGTCGCGAGCTTCACGGACTTTCTGGGCCGTCCGCTTTGCCGCCTCAAAGGTGTAAGGCATGGGCAGCAGATCGTGGGAATAGCGTCCATCCACGCTGCCCCAGCAAAGATGGTCCGTAAGCCAGGGCGTATTGGTGCGGCGGACAAGCTTCTTCAGCCGGCGCAGGTGCTCGCGGTTCAGCGGTTCGGCGGAGCCAAAATACATGGAGACGCCATGCTGCACCACACGATAGCGCTCTAGAATCTGGTCCAGTACCTGAAGCTGGCGGCCGCCTTCCACCATGTAATTTTCAGAGATGATTTCAAACCAGTCGACGACCGGCTTCTTTTCAAAAATATGGTTGTAATGGGGAATGCGCAGCCCGATTCCTACGCCGAAGTCTTTGTATCCGTTGAAACGATTTGCGGGCATAACCTGTGATGATAAGAGCGGGGAACTCTGAAATATTTTGAAAATAGAGGACCAGCGGCCTTCCACCGGTCCTCATCAGCAACTGAGAGGACTCGGGCTACTTCTTTTCGTCGCCGCCCTCTTTGGCCATGGGCTTGCCATCTGTCCGGCACTCACCCTTGCCTTTGCAATCGTTCTTGCCTTTGGTGGATCCGCAGCCGCCTTTGCCTTTGCAGGAGTTTTGTCCCTTGCAGGCATGCTTATCTTTCTTGCTGGCTTTGGAGGCTTTTTTGCCGGAATCGGTGTCGGACTTCTTTGTGTCGTCGCCGCCGGCGGCTTGGGCAAAAGCATTCTGTCCGGCCACAAATCCTGTAAGAGCGGCACCCATAAGCAGTAAACGTACTGATTTCGTCATTGGTAAATCTCCCTTCCGATTTTTTGATGTCTGTCGAAAGCATTATACAGGCCGCTTATACAGGGCCCTAAACCACTCTCGAGCAGCTTCCTTTGAAGTACGTACAGCAGTGTAAAACGGATTGTTTCTTGTGGAGCATCAATGCGGCGGCACGTACCGCCGGTAGTGGGTGAATTTTTACACACATGTTCCAAGAGGGACAAATATGCGAGGGAATACTAACACGCGGGCGCGGGTGGAATGAAGAACTTTTCACTTCGTCCCAGATACCGTACTAGATTCGACTAATTTTTGCGTTGCACCAGAAAGTGGGCCAGGTCTTTTAGCGTTTGGGCCCGCTGGGCAAATGAGTCGAGCGCGCTGCAGCCGGAAGAGACCAGCGAGTCAGCCCGGCGCAAGGATTCATCGATTCCAAAAAGAGAGGGATACGTTGCTTTTTCTGAAGCCGTGTCTTTGCCCGCGGTCTTACCCAGTTGTTCTGAAGACTGGGTAACATCAAGAACATCATCCACGATTTGGAATGCCAATCCAATGGAGCGCCCAAAGTCGCGGAGGCGCTGGATTTCAGCCAGCGAGCCGTTGGCGTAAATTCCTCCGCTCACCAGGCTTGCAGTGATGAGCGCTCCGGTCTTGGAGCGGTGGATATACTCCAGTGTTGCAGCGTCAGGACGCTGACGCTCTGCTTCCAAGTCTTTGACCTGCCCGCCAATCATTCCGTCAATGGTGCCGGTGCCGCGAGCAATCTCTTCGATGATTTTTACGCGATTCTCCGGCGGACACTTCAGCCGCGCCAAAACTTCATACGCCTGAGTCTGAAGCGCGTCGCCGGCGAGAATAGCCAGGGCTTCTCCAAAGACCACATGGCAGGTCGGCTTGCCGCGGCGCAGATCGTCATTATCGAGTGCAGGCAGATCGTCATGAATGAGCGAATACGTATGCAGCATTTCCAGCGCACTGCCCAGTTCTTCAACGCCTTCAGGCACGCGTCCGGCAATCATGCGCGCGGCTTCAAGGCACAGAATGGGACGCAGGCGCTTACCTCCGGCAAAAACGCTGTGCCGCATCGCCTGATGGATAGAGTCCGGCCGCTGCGTGGCGGGAGGCAAAAGCTTTTCCAGAGAAGCGTCAATGGTGCGCTGGCCTTGCGCAAGGATCTCATTCAGCATGAGCTTTGAGTATAAAACAAGGTGAGATGGGGGACCGGCGAAGGAAAAAATCCATGTAACGAACCTCCCGGAATTTGCACTAATCAAGAAATGCTACGCAGTTTGGCAAGGATACGGATTAAAGATAAGGTAGGCGGGAAGCTGATTGATCGAAGAAAAAATCCGTGGATAAGCCCTGCCGTGACGTGCATTGTTCTCGGAGCGCTGTCTTCATCCCAGGCACCCCAGCCCCAGAGCGTTTCCCCGAAAATCAAGATGCAGCAAGCGCGGATTCAGCCACAGGGCAATGCTGTCAGAATCAAGCTCGTGCCGGTCCCTGATCTGAGCTGGCTGTCGCGGCGGGCAGCCCTTGCAACACTTGCGAATGTCAACCTCATGCCGGGCCAGGTCACAGATGACGGAGGGGGCACCAGCGTCGTGATCGCGCAGACTATCGTGCCACGCCAACTGCTGGCGCCGGGAAGCAAGGTGGATTACACGGTTGGTCAGCCCAAGCTTGTGCTGAAGCCCAGCAGCATCAAGCCTCAAGTAAACCATGACGTGCATTTTGAGGCTGAATTGGTGCCTGCCTTGACGAGAGTCGATACGCCTGCGCCCGTAACCTATACCTTTTTCTGGAAGCGAGATGGTTCGGAGGCGATGAATCAGCCGCAAAGCGGGCCGAAGTCTATTGCCGATTACAGGTTCGCTGAGCCGGGCAACTACATGGTGTTTGTCGTTTTTAACGATTTAAAGATTACAAGCAAGCCTGTTGAAATCCAGGTGCAGCCGGCAGAAGCTGTTACTCCGACGCCTATCCGCACGCCGAGACCCTCGCCCACGAAATCTGCAACCCCGGATGGGACAACCACGCACCCCAATGTTCCTGATCCTGCACGCCTGGTTTGGCAGGCAGTAGTCAAAGCTTTTCTATTGGTTATGGTTGTTTTCGGTACGCTGGCTGTCGCGTATCGTGTTCACAAACGAAGTAAACGGAAAAATGGGCGCGAGGCGAAAGATCTCCATCCCGCGGAGCGGAAACCGAAAGTATCGATAGGCAACCGCCAGATTCAGACGAAAATCCTGGAGCCGCAGCAGTTGAAATCCAAATGCCTCACCCGGATGCGCTGGGTCTGCGGACCGGTGTTCAGCAGAATGTCGCCGCAGGAAAAGATCGTAAAGAAGAAAGGAGCTGCCCATGGCTGACGCAGCAATCACACTGAATACCCTGTTCGGACTACCCGACGAAGGTTTTTGCCGCCATGCGCTTTCAATCGGCATTGAGGCGGAAGAGATGTCTTCAATGAAAAACAAAGCGCTGGCTGCGATCAAAGGGCTGCAATGGAGCGCGGTTGAAGGAGACATCTTCCACGGAATATCAGAGCTGCTGAACATGGACCTGATGGATGTGATGGTGGAAACATGGAAGCAGTACGGCACGTTGGCAGACTTTGCCGAGCAAAGCAAAGCCGGCGGAACAGCGCAGTTGGTGGAGCTCACAGACCATAGCATGAGTATCGAGCTGCATCCGTTTGTGGAAATTCAATTTGCGGAGTTCGCAAAGAAGATTTTTTTCGACGTTACATTGGAAATCACGCTCAAAGCGCTCAGATTGAAAATCGAGGAAGCACGAATCAAGTCCGTAGAAACCGGCTCTTGTGAAGGCAAGGGAGAGATCAAGATCAGGGAGATTACGCTGTTGCAGCTTCCGTTCAAGCCAATTGACCTGCCCGGAAAAATCAATCTTGGTGCAGGAATCGCCATTGCGTGAGGCGCGATGGCTAAAAAAGGGAGCATCTTGTGAACGCTCCCTTTAGACGGAGGAGGGTACAACAGATTTCTTCAGGCGGCGTGCGCGTGAGCAACAAGCTTGGTATGACTGGCCGCAAGAACAATGGCCCGCACATCAGAGGCGTAGCAACAATCGGCGGCGCCGGCCGCCAGCGCACTGGCCCACATTTGTTCATCGGCCAGGCGATGCGTACACACAATGGTAGTGGTTGCAAAATCCCGCTTGAGTTGCTGCACCTCACTCAGCGCGGCCAACTCAAGATCAACGATCGCCACATCAGCCCGGAACCTGGGGATGGCGAGACGCAACTCATCCACATCTCCGGCCAGATGCACCACGCGGAAATGGTTATAAAGGGATTTCTCCAACATTTCCGCAGTTTTGCTGTTGCTTTGCGCGACAACTACACTTAGCGGTTTCATGAAAGACTTCCTTATTGGGCTGTGCGAAAACAGCTCGGCTGTTTCTGGTTTGACTCTCATGCTGCTGGACTTACGCAGGCTGTAGGGGAACTATTTCTTGACCGTCTGGGCCCGTTCCGCAGGTTCATAGGGCTCAGGCTGTAGCTTTCCATTCTGGCGAAGCAGAATCTCAACCTTGCCTTCAGCCTCTTCCAGTTCCTTGCGGCAAGAAGAAGAGTGCTTCAGGCCTTCTTCAAAGAGCTTCAACGCCTGTTCAAGCGGAACGTTACCTCTTTCCAGCTCATCGACGATTTGTTCCAGACGCTGAAGGCAATCTTCAAATTTAGGCACAGAGCCGAAACTCCATGGCACATTTTAACCCGATAAGCCGGAGCCACTCGGCTTATTTTTCCACAATAAATGCTTATAAATGAAAAGCATTCAGCGCTTTGCCAGGGCGCAGCTACGGCCTTTGATTAACCAGGTGGCACTCACTGCGCCAAGGGCACGCTGTACTGCGCGGCGATCAGCCGCCACTGGCCATCGATTTTCATCCACACGTCGGTCAGGCGGTCACGATATTCATAGCGCTTGCCCTTGGAAATGCCTGTCTCGTGGTAGGCGCCGGTCACCACGGCTACAACCCCGTGCATGCGGACCTTCAGGTCTGACTCTTCCGCAACGTCCACCTGGGTCGACGTATCGGCGGTGTGCGCCATGTACCCCATTTTCCCGTAGATGTTGCCGTCCTCAACGGTAATGATGAAGTCGTCCGCCAGCATTGAAGTCATGAGAGTGATGTTGCGCAGCTTGTAAGCGTCAGTCCATTTCTTTTCCAAGGCGAGAATCGTCGCCTCCGGCGAGGCCTGCTGCGCCATGGAAATCGCGGGCAGGCAGCAAAGGAGCCCGAGAATGAGTAGTTTTTGAGAGTACATGCCCTTGTTTATGGCACAGTTCGTGGCGGGCAACAAGCCACTTGGGGGCTCCCGGAGTCGCCAAAGTAACGTGACCCCGAAGTGCCAATCGCAAACAGAAAGAGAACACTTACCGCAGTCGCTGATCTCGTCGCATACCGAGCTATGAATATTGTCAAAATCTTAAAGTAGCGGTTTAACCAGCCGCCGTGGCCGATCCAATGCCATCCAGCACATCAATGGCAGAGCTGTAGCGTCCCAGCGGAGCAGCTACTTGCGCTCCCTGCACCAGGCCGCGGACTTTGTGCAGCATTTCGCGCGCAATCAGGATTCCTTCAGCGCGGGCAGCCTCGGCGTTTGGCGCGCGTGACATGCGCTCAAGAATGGCGTCAGGCACGGAAACGCGCAGCTCGTTCTTCATGAATTCAGCATTGCGTACGCTGGTAAGCGGCCAGATTCCGGCCAGCACCGGAATGCGATGGTGATCGACGCGGCGCAGGAACTGCTCCAGCAGCGCTACATCGAACACCGGCTGCGTCACGGCGAAGTCTGCGCCGGCTTCGACTTTATATTCAAAGCGGCGCACTTCTTCGTCAATGTTCACAATGCCGGGATTCGCGCCAACGCCAATCATGAACTTTGTTCCTGAACCGATCGGGTTGCCGCCAACGTCCAGCCCGTGATTCAGGTTATGCACAATGTTGACCAGGCCGATGGCGTCCACGTCAAATACAGCAGTGGCGTCAGGATAGTTGCCGAGCTTGGGCGGATCGCCGGTGATGCAGATCAGGTTATGCAGTCCCGTGGTATAAGCGCCCAAAAGCTCAGACTGCATGCTCAGCACGTTGCGATCACGACAGGTAAAGTGCAGGACCGTTTCAATGCCTGCCTGCTGCTGCACCAGAAGACACAGCGCCATATTGCTCATACGGGCAGAGGCGCGCGGACTGTCAGGGATATTAATGGCGTCAATGCCGGCAGCTTTTAGAAACTTGGCGCCTTCCACTTCTTTGCGGAAGTCGATTCCTTTGGGTGGAACAATCTCTACCAGAGTTACAAACTCACCTGCCGCCAGTTTCTTGCCCAGGTTGGAACGTTGTGACAAAGGCGGCGGCGTGATGCTGGATTCGCGCTTGGCCTCAGTGATTACCCGAAAGCCTGCGGGCTTGCCCTTGGCATCGGCCATGCGCAGCGCTGACTTCATTGACTTTATGTGCTCCGGCGTTGTTCCACAGCATCCGCCCACAAGGCTCACACCGGCGTTTACAAACTTGCGCGCGTAGCTGGCCATGTATTCCGGCGAGCACAAGTAGATGTTGCGGCCTTCAATGCTGCGGGGGATACCGGCGTTGGGCTGCGCCGCCAGCGGCTTGTCCGTAAGGCGGCGAATACGCTCAATTGCTTCCAGCATGGCCACCGGACCAACGCTGCAGTTGCAGCCAATCACGTCCACGCCCCAGCCATTCAGCTTGGCGGTAAACGTTTCCGGGCTGGCGCCATCCAGGCAGTTGCCGTCTTCATCAATGGTGACCTGAGCCACGA
>DASXIL010000181.1:0-2434 GCA_036497985.1 Candidatus Angelobacter sp.
ATGACGTTCCCATCCCGCGGACGGCGCAGTCTGCTGAACGGAACAGTTTTGCCCCCAAGACACCCCTTCCCACCGCCCAGTTTTTCCCGGGATTCGGTATTTAGAAACGACCTGACGGGAATAGAATTGCGATTTGATCAGTTTCGGTAATTGCTTACTCCGGTGTTTGCCCCGTCGCTTCAGTCATTTCGTCATTAGCTTGGATGTATTCCAACTGTGACTGAAGGAACAGTGTCTTGGCTTCCAGTTCGCGTGCTTCCGCGGTGGCAACTTGCGAGCGAAGCGCGCTTCCTCCCTGGAGTTGTTGGACGAAGACACGGTGCGACTCCGTGCGCAGCACCAGAACCTCTTCGGACACTTTCATCATCTGGCGGGTGCGCTCCAGTTTGTTATAAGCGGTTTGCACACGAAGCTCGATTTCTTCTCTCACCCGGGCCAGGTTTTCCTCCGCCTGAGCCAACTGGGCCTTATGCTCGGCGATGGCGGCGTTTCGCCTGCCGCCGTCAAACAGGTCGTAACCCAAATGCACACCAAAGATCCCGAAATTGTGCACAAGAAATGGAACGTTGTCCGCATAGCTATACCGCGCGAAGGCTTCGACATCCGGGATATATTGGCGCTTGGCCAGACGCTCGCCTGCGGTTGCTTGTTCCACTTTTGCCTGGGCCTCTGCGATCTCCGGGTGAGACTCTAACGCCACACGAAGACATTGTTCACGCTCGCAGGTGTTCGCGACTTGCCGAACAGAAGTGTCAAGCGCTAAAAGCGTATTCAACGGCAGGCCGATGGCATCGTCGAGTTGCATGGTGAGGTCCGAAAGCTGCAATTCCGTGGTCAACAGATCCTGCTTTGCTTCCAGAGACTGCGCGCGGCTTTCGATGGCCTCTTCCTCCAGCGTGCTGCCGAATTTGACTTGTTGCACGCGTTCGGCTTGTAGGGACTCATTGGCCTGAATTTTGGCCACCGCGGCTTCCTTGTGGGATTGCAGAACGAGGATGCGGTAATAGAGCTGATGAACCCGCAGCGCCACTTCGTTCTCTGTCTGTCGGGCCTTGTTGCGTGTCCCTTTTAATTCGGCGGAAGCGACGTCATTTGCTGATTTGATCTTCCAAAGTTCGGAAAGCGGCTGAGTCAGAGAGGTACCACTGGTCACGATGGTGAGTCCGCCTTGGTTCAAGATGGTGGATTGTGTGGGAAGCGGCGTTCCTCCAACTGTCCCGAAGCTGCCCGCGGGAATCCCGATGAATTGCGTGTCCGTCAAGTGAGCGACATTGGTGTCGTTGCGGAGCAGCGGGAAATAGGCGCTCCGCGCAATGTCCTTGTTGTGTTCTTTCTCCTGAACACTGTAGGCGGCGATGCGCACGATGTGGTTGTGCTTGAGCGCAAGCTGCACGGCCTCATCCAGGGTGATGTGGCGAGACTCGGGTGATTTAGTTTCCTGGGCAGGGAGCGGTCCGGCGTAGAATAGCGAGAACAGAGCACAAAAAGGTAGGGTGCGTTTCATCATGATTTTGTCCTCTCTGTTGCGGAAGATCCCCCATCTGGGAAGCTCAGCTCGCCATAGTTCAGCGGCGATTTGCGGAGCAACGCGATGAGCAGCAGCGCCAACACACAGGCCCACGCGATTAGATGGAATCCGTCAATGAAAGTGAGGGTGTAAGCCTGCAAACGTACGCGAGCACCGGTCAACCCCACAGCGCGGCCCGTGGCAGCAGCCAAACCGGTAGATTTGGCGTAGAGCCCAGCGGTCATTTGCCGAATGGAAGCCTCGTCCAGCCAATTGCCGCCTTGTACGTGCAGGCCGAGCAGGTTCGAGTGAATGCGCTCGCGCACTGCAATGTAGTGGCCCATGAGTGCCACCCCCACTTGCCCGCCGAGCAGACGGATGATGTGAAAGAAGGCGGAAAAGGTCAGAGCGTCCTGGGCTTTTGAGAGACCGCCGGAAAAAATAGCCTGCAACACGATCGTGGACACCAAGCCGATAAAGGCAAAGGATTGGCCGACACCCATTAGCAATTCCGTGCGGTAAAAGTTCGCCGCGGACCAGGTGAAATTGTACTGCGCGTTGAGAATGCACGCGGCCGCCATGCATGTGAATCCCGTGCCCATCAAAAGACGCGAATCCCAGCCGTGCAGGAGAAGCAATGCGGCGATTAGGGCAATCAGCAACTGGGGCAGGGCGATCCAGAGGAGCGCCGGACCAATTTGGTCAGCTTCAAAACCGTGAAGAGCGAGCGCCTGGGGGATCAGAATAATCGTGGCAAGCAGGCAAAATCGAAAAAATCCCAGAGTCACCCCCAGCACAATCGTGTTCCATTGCCGGAGATACGGAAGATCCACTAAGGGATTTGGGCTGCGGAGCCGGCGAACCAGCGAGGCCAGAAGGAAAATAACGCCGCTGAAGAAAAGCCCATAAAAGAGGACGGAACGCCAC
>DASXIL010000182.1:0-4688 GCA_036497985.1 Candidatus Angelobacter sp.
ACATGGCAAACAGCAGCCTGATCAAGAACCATGTGTCCTCTACGGAACTGGCCAAAGACATTGCCAATGGCACGCTGCCGAACTTCGCTTTCATCACCCCGGATGGCAACAATGATATGCACAACTGCGGCACGGATTTGAATATCTGCTTTGCTGCCGCGGATAATTTTCTCAAGAACACTATCGGCCCGCTTCTCGCCAGCGCTCCTTTCCAGCCGGGCGGCGACGGAGTGCTCATCATCTGGGCAGACGAAGCCGATCTTGGTACGGACAACCGCTGCAGCGCAACCGTGCTGACCGGTTGCGGCGGTCACATTCTGGTGGCGATGATCGGCCCGCAGGTGAAAGCTGGATATAAATCGACCACGAGTTATCATCACCAAAGCGTTTTGCGGACAGTGCTGGAAGCCATGGGGACAACGGCAAATTTCCCGGCTGCCGCCAACACCGCGCCTGACATGCGTGAATTCTTCAAGGGCAATGGGACTACTACCACCGCTACGACGGGCGTGGTCCAGATTTCGTCCCCAACCGCCGGCACGGTCACCGGACCGAGCGTGAGCCTTGCAGCGAGCGCAACTGGACCTAATCCAATCACCTTCATGAGGATTTACGTTGATAACGTCAGCGTTGCCTCCGCTTCCACCAGCAAGATTGCCAGCACAGTAAACATGTCCAAAGCGACCCATAACGTAGTCTTCCAGGCATGGGACAGCAAAGGCGCGGTTTACAAAGCAGCAAAAACCATTACCGTGCAGTAGCTTCCCGTCGAGGCAGCCGCACACCGCCAGGGACCTTAAGGCCCGCGAAAGGAAGGCCGGATTTCCTTTGCGCGCCTGGTGTCCCTGGTTTTTTATTTTTGGAGACTCACGCCGCTGCACCATGCGCCGGCGTCTTTACGCGAAGTCTGCCGCGACGTTGCCATTGCACGCCAACTTGATCGATAAAAGTTGACATGTTATTGCCACTCGATAGCATCCAGATAACAGGTACCTTTCCAAACGGCATCGGCGGTAAACTCTATGCCCAGTCGCTCCAAAGGAGTCGGAGCGTCGGCCGGGATGCGCACGGCAAACCTGTTCCATCCGCCAGGAATGAGACGCGACACCGGTTGCCAGTCATTGCTCCACGTATACTCCCGGTCTTCAACAAACCAGGCAATTGCCGCCAGCTGGGTATCTGCCGGACATAAGATCCGCGCAGTAACAGTTCTCCCGGCCTTAATACGAGGACTTGTCACATATACCTGGGACTTTCTTGAATAAGGATTGTCAAAGACAATAGCCAGCGATTCGACGGTTTCATCACGGAATATGCTTTACCCGTAAGATTTAATTCACCTGAAGGAATCGCTTCAGGCCCTGACGGTGCTATCTGGTTTGTAGAACTCGCGAGCAACAAAATCGGCAGGATAACGACAACGGGCGAAATTTCTGAATTCACTGTTCCAACAGAAATCAGTCAACCGTTTGGTATTGCAGCGGGACCAGACGCTGCATTATGGTTTACTGAACGGAGCGATGATCAAATCGGACGAATTGCCGCCCCAGAAACATCTAAATGCCAATTGAACCAAAGTGAGCTCACATTCTCACCTACAGACATTGATCCAAGCACACATTTGCCAACATCCATGCATGCAGCTTTCACACCTGCTGCCGGTCTTGCTGCTGCAGCGAGAGCTTGTGGATTTGTCGGTTTCAATTGGCAACAACGTGTAACTAAGCTTCCCTGCCCAAGTTCTTTCCTAGCATTTAATATATCTACGGTTGCTCAGGCGAATATTTGTCAAGACGGCTCGTTGACAGCACCGCCTGCATTTCTAGATCCCATTCCCCAAGGTTATATATACCGCGACTCCCAAGAGCCGCCTTTTCTGGCAGCCAACCCTATTTTTTACAATTCGGCAGATGTTCTTGATAAGCCAAACGATATTCTTAGCAGCTGCGCTGAATTGGATACTTCTGGAATGTGCCTACTGTCGATCATTAGCAGCCCATCATCTCCCGTATGCACCACCTGTGACACGACGCTTAATTTTGTTGACATTCCCAGTGACCCTTTACTCCTAATCGATGCACTGGACGGTACTGGGTCATTTGTCTCTTTTACAACTACTCTGGTCGGAATAAGTCAGGGAAACGTTCCGAGTGGTCCTTTGATCGCTTCGGATACAGGACGACCGCTGACTTGGTCTTGGAAGAGCGATTTTGATGGGTTTTCCGGTGGCGTCGCAACAATAACGAATAATCAACAGGTTGATTTAGGCAGCGGGTCCGGCGGCGTGACCATAACGGAAATTTTTGGATTACCGCAAGCCTCTCCCAATGTTACTTGTGCTGCGAGTCCAAATTCCCTTTGGCCACCTGACAATAAGTCAATCGGTGTAATTATATTTGGCTCTGTCATCGCTGGCACTCAACCCCTCATTTCGAATATTAGTTCCTTTTCTGTTACTGATACCGAAAAACTCGTTCAACCGCAAGGAGACATAATACTTGAACCGAACGGGCATTATTCATTTTTGGCTCCGTTAGCGGCTTCGCGCAATGGCGAAAGCCAAAATGGGCGCCAATACACAATTAGAGTAACCGTCCAGGATGCTATTGGAAATGTTGGTTCTTGCTCAACCATTGTCACAGTGCCACACGACCAGAAACCATAGGCTTTGCTCATTATCGGATATGCAAAAGTAATTGACGATTTGAAAATCTGGATTCTTCCGGGAGCTTGCTGTCCCAGGCCGGGAAGGATGGGCGTTTGAAGTGCTTTGTTCCGTTCACCGGCCCATCCTTCCCGAAGATATTAAGTCTCTCGAATTTCAGCGAAAATGAAGCAGCCCTGCCTGGGCGACAAACCACGGATAGTCCAATCGCATGGCCGGACCGTTTTTCGGGCCATGTCCTTTTTCGCTCTTGTATTGGCGAACAAAATACGCTATCATGCGAGCTGAAACTATTTACCAAAAGGTAAAAAGAGATGAGGCCGACCGGGCTGCCCCCGGCACATGGCATCCCGGTGGCGGTCTGGGATGAAACCTACGCCAAACTGGGATAGGTTGGGATGTCCGGGGAGGGGGTAGGGGTTAGGATCGAGCGTTAACCAGAAAGTAAATTTCGGTGATTGCTAGAATCGCCGAAAGTGGCAAGAAGCGACGATTGAAAACCTGCCCAGGCAGGCTTTAGACGGTTCTTTGAAAATCAAATAGGCTTTGCAGTTTGGAACGGTAAAATACCTGCGATGGTCCACTCCCAGCTCTCCGGTTTTGTTCTTGCGGGCGGCAAGAGCACGCGTATGGGCCAGGACAAAGCCTCCGTCACGCTCAACGGCCTCACGCTGTTGCAACATGCGCTGGAGGCCTTGCGGGAAGTCTGCCGCGATGTCTTCATCCTCGGCAAACATGAGCTATACGGCTCCTTAGGGCCCGTCTATGAAGACATTTTTCCCGGGTGCGGGCCGCTGGGCGGGATCCATGCCGCTCTCTCCAACTCGCAAACGCCATTTAACCTGATCATCGCCGTGGACACGCCTTTTCTTGCGCCGGAATTTCTCTCCTATTTGGCCGATAGGGCTATCGATTCAGGCGCCATCGTGACCACGCCGGAAATTGACGACTACACGCAGCCGCTGTGCACGGTTTACTCGCTTGAGTTTCGTTCCATCGCGGAACAGGCCTTGCGGCTGGGCAACTACAAGATTGTTCCGCTCTTTCCCAAAGGCCGGACGCTCGTCATCAAAGAAGCCGAGTTGCGCCAGTTTGCCTTCGCCGCCGATATGTTTGAAAATCTAAACACGCCTGAGGACCTGGCCCGCGCGCGCCGCCGCTTCTCCGGTCACGACAAATGAGCAATACTTCCCACCATCCTAATCCGGAACAGAAACCATACGTTGAGTTCCAACATGTTTACAAGGCGTTCGGCGATCACAAGGTGCTGGAGGATGTAAGCTTTCCGGTCTTTCCCGGGGAAACGCTCTGCATCCTGGGACGCAGCGGTGTCGGCAAGTCCGTATCTCTTCATCACATTATGGGCTTTCTCAAGCCGGATGCCGGCCGCGTGATCGTGGCGTTTGAGGACATCACTGAAGCCACGGAACTGGAGCTTGAACGTATCCGCAAGAAGGTAACGATGGTTTTTCAGAACGGCGCGCTGTTTGATTCCCTTACAGTCGGCGAGAACGTCGCCTTTCCCCTGCGCGAGCGCCATGACCTCGATGAACAGCAGATTTACCAGATCGTCGACGGCCTGCTCGACATGGTAGGCGTAAAAGCCATGCGCGATCTTCTTCCCTCCGATCTTTCTACCGGGATGAAACGCAGCGTCGCTATTGCCCGTGCGCTTTCTGCCCAGCCGGAATGCATTCTTTACGACGAGCCAACAACCATGGTCGATCCCCTGATGGCCCAGCTCCTTGGCGATCTGATCCAGAAGCTGAAAGTCCAGCTCAAGCTCACCAGCATTGTGGTGACGCATGACATGCGCCTTGCCAAGAAACTGGCGGACCGCATTGTGTTTCTGCATGAAGCCCGTGCGATCTTCGTAGGATCGGTGCATGAAATGGAACGCGCCCAGGAAGAAGTGGTGCAGGAATTTTTGAAATTGGATGAGTTAATCGTGCCTGGGAGGGATGACGGATACTCTGCATACACCTAAAGGCAAAATCTTGAAACACAGAGGAACGGAGGCAGC
>DASXIL010000183.1:0-7228 GCA_036497985.1 Candidatus Angelobacter sp.
CAAATTGCCTTGCGCAGCAAGATCATGCGCCAGATGGTAGTGAGCATTTCCATCTTTAGGGTCCAAACTGATAGCTTGGCGGAGTTCTACAATGGCCTCGTCAAAATCATCTTTAAGTTCGAATGCAATGGCCAGCTTAACGTGAGTCGCGGCCTGGTCGGGCGCCAGACGGACGGCCTCGCGAAACTCTGCGATACATTCATCGACATCCCCTTTTTTATACAATGTTGCGCCAAGGCTGCGATGAACAACCATGTCATCAGGCTTCAGTTTCACCGCTTCGCAGTATTCTGCAACTGCCCCACTCAAGTCGCCCTTGGCTTCCAGGTCTTTTGCCAAATGAAAATGGGCAGCGGCTTCCGTCTGCGCCTGCACGCTGTTTTGATCAGTGGTGTTGGTTTGTGGTCTTGCAAACCCGCAAGAAAATAAAAGGACCAGTCCCGCGATGTGGCATGCATTTCTCATTGGCGGCTCCACTCCATAAACTCAAAGTGGAATTTAGCAGAGCTGCCGGATCCCACCAACCGGCAAATCACGGCAGACAGGGAGTGTCGCAGAATGCCGCTCTCGCCCCAAGTCGCCAAACAGGCTAAAGGCAAGTAAGCGGAGTTCAACAGGATGAAGCCGGAAGATCGCAAGGTGAGGTTGCCGAATCGTCCATAATGTCGCTTCGCTCCAAACCGCTTTGGAATTCTTGCCTGCCCGAGGATTCCTTTGCCCTGCCGCAGGCGGCTCGGCGCGCGAGTCGGCTTCGCCGTACGACTTCGGTTCTAGTGTGACCTATCTCGAAAATTTATCGGACGAAAATCAACTCCGTTCTACCGTCAGCGAACCAGAGGCGTCAGCACATTTTCAGTAATCCGGGCGCTTTCCCTGGTTAGCTCGGTTAAATGTTTTCGGATTGGCTCCAGGGTACCGTCGGATTGATAAACCGCTCCCCCGCCTGCCGGGATTCCGATGGCTCGCGTATCGGTTTGGGAAAGATTCACCAGGGCACGCAGGTCCCACCAGTCGTTCTCTTCGTCGTGCGCGCCCACATAGAAAGGAGCAAAACGGAACATATCAATTTGCTTCGGCTGGGCTGAATTGCTTAAGCAGCCCAGCCCTAGCTGCACCGCTCCGGCCGAGACACCCATCAGAATGGCTCCATCAAAGCGTTTGCGCGGCACCAGTTCTTTGAGCCCATTCTGCTCAAAGGTGCGCCAGCCCCACTCGACATCGCCTCCGGAAAGCAAAATCAGGTCGGCTTCCTCAATGAACGAGATGTCTTCTTTTGATGGCTGGGATGGCACAGCGCGGCAATTAGAGATTCCCATGGCCTCCATTGCTGCCTGGAACAGGTTGTAAAATTCCGGTTGATTGCCGTTGGATGCCCCAATGTATGCCGCCTTGGGACTGCTTGAATCCAGATCGGCGTGAACCCTTTCAGCCAGCGAATTGCTGTCGCTGTTCCAAAAAAACAGTTGGCTGTCCGCCAACAGATATAGCGGCTTGATTACCATCAACTTCTCCGGACCTTTATCTCATCGGTGAAAATTCGCATGTGCGTTTCATTGGACGCCTTCTGCCAAATGCATTGATCCGCCTGCAAATGAACTTTGCACACAAGCCTTGCAGTAGGCCGCCAAAAACGAGATTATATCCAAGCCGCGATACACGCGCGGTTCCCATATTGCCTAGCGACGCTAAACTCGTCCGCCGACTCTCACTATCCGACTCCATCCTGTTGCTGGCGGGCGGCATCATCGGCTCGGGCATTTTTCTCACGGCCAAAGATGTTGCCATCAACACGCGGCATCCCTGGCTTTTCCTCACCGTCTGGGTGGTGGGCATGGGCATGGCGCTGCTTGCCTGCTTCGCCTTTGCCGAACTGGGCGGCATGTTCCCCCACGCCGGCGGACAGTACGTCTACATACGTGAGGCTTATGGCGATACCGCAGGCTTTCTTTACGGCTGGATGTATTTCACCGTAAGCGCCACAGGGACTGTCGCGGCGCTGGGCGTAGGATTCGCGACCTACCTGGGCCAGACCTTTCCGGCGCTGCATGCGGAGCAGGTCGTTCTTCCATTGCGATTCGTCGACATCACACGCGGGCACCTGATCGCTCTGGCCGCGATTGCGCTGCAAACGCTCATCAATATCTTTGGCGTGAAGAAAGGCGCGGTGCTGCAGAACATCGCCACATGGGCAAAGTTTGGGGCGATTGCGATTTTCGTGGTCGGCGGACTATTGCTGGGACGAGGATCATGGGACCACTTCCGCCATTCTCTGGTTCCTTCCGGCAACGAGCACGTCTCGATTGTCACCGGCGTAGGCATTGCCCTGATCGCCGTCTTCTGGGCGTACGATGGCTGGGTTTACATCACCTTTGTCGGCGGCGAGGTGAAAGACCCGCAGCGCAACGTGCCCCGCGCGCTGATCTGGGGCCTGCTGCTGGTGGGTGTCGTCTATATATCCATCAATGCCGTTTATGTTTACGCGCTGCCCATGAATGAGATCGCTGCGCAGGAAGCAGTGGCGCAGACGGCTGCGGTGTCCATGTTTTCCGGCAGAGTAGCACCGTGGCTTTCCATGATGGTGGCGCTCTCATGCTTCGGGGCGATGGCGCCATGCCTGATGAGCGGAGCGCGCGTGTATTACGCCATGGCGGAAGACGGCATCTTCTTTCATGCGCTCGCAAAGGTGCATCCGCGCTGGCACACGCCGGTGATGAGTCTGGTGCTGCAGGCGATCTGGGCCGGGGTCCTCACGCTGAGCGGCAAATACGACGAGCTTTTTACCTACGTGATGTTCATGATGGTCCTGAGCTATGTGTTGACCGTGGTGGGACTCTTCGTGCTTCGACGGACGAAGCCGGACGTACCACGGCCGTATCGATGCACCGGATATCCGTGGCTGCCCGCGATCTACGTGGTGCTGGGCAGCCTGTGGGCGATCAATGCCGCGGTGGAAAAGAAAAAAGAGACGCTGGTGGGAACTGCGATCGTGCTGCTGGGAGTACCATTCTATTTCTACTGGAAAAACAGAGGAAAGCCGACGCTGCCGCACGAAGCTCGAGGGAGCAATAAGCTCGGCTCGCAGGATGTCTTATGAATTTTCAAAACTTCGATCTGGAATATTTTCAATCGCAATTTGAGCGTTCGGTAGAAATCAACCTTGCCGATAGTTCCGTAAAATGCGCCAATGTGAGCGATCTACTTGCGGGCGAAGACACGCGGCCGCTGCTGGAACTGCCGCTCTACTATCCTGAGGTCAACGGTACGGTCATATTGCGCGAGAGCATTGCCGCGCTGTATCCCAACGCGTCGACGGCAAACGTGCTGGTTACCGTGGGCGCGGCACAGGCTAACTGGATGGTGTGCAGCACGCTGCTGGAACGGGACGATGAAGTCATTGTCGTCTCGCCCGGCTACCGTCAGGTGTGGGGCTTGGCGAAAAACGCGGGCTGCCGCGTGAAAGAGACACAGCTTCGCCAGGAAAACAACTGGCGGCTGGACGTGGATGAACTGGAGCGGCTGGCCACGCCAGAGACCAAATTGGTTTCGATCGTAAATCCCAATAATCCTACCGGCAGCATTCTTTCGCCCGAAGAGATGGCGCGGATCGTGAGCATCTGCCGGAAGACCGGAGCGTGGCTGCACGCGGACGAGGTCTATCGTGGCACGGAGCTTGCCGCGGAAGAGACGCCGAGCTTCTGGGGAATGTATGAGCGGGTGGTCTGTGTAAACAGCATGTCCAAGGCCTATGGGCTTGCTGGGCTGCGGATCGGCTGGGCTGTGGCCGCTCCGGAGATGGTTGAAGAGCTGTGGCGGCGGCACGAATATGCCGTGATCGCCGCGTCCGGGCCAAGCATGAAGCTGGCGGAGATCGCCCTGCAACCGGCGAAGCGAAAGATGCTGCTGGAGCGGCAGAAAAAGCTTTCGCGCGAAGGCCACGCGGTTCTGGAATCCTGGGTTCAAGCACAAGAAGGCCGGTTCAGCGTGAGCAAGGCCGTGGCGACCTCGATTGCATTCGTCGGCTACAACTTTGATATGCCGTCAGCCGAACTGGCCGGCCACATTCGGAAGAAAGCTTCTGTGCTGGTGGCCCCGGGCGGATATCTGGGAACGGAAAACCACCTTCGCATCACCGTGGGATACGAGCCGGAAAAGGTCAGGACGGCGCTGGAGAGGATTGGCGCAGTGGCGGCGGAGTTGGCGCGGACCAACGTCGCGGCTGTGCGGGGATAGTTCAGCAAGAATTTACCGCGGATTTTCACGGATCAGCGCGGATTGCGGATGGATTTCATGTTACAAAACTCAGTCATCACCAAACGTGACGGCAAAGTCCTGACGGTCACGATCAATCGTCCTGAAGTGCGCAATGCCGTGGACTCAGCCACCGCTGCCGCGCTGGCGGATGCATTCAACAAATTTGGATCCGACGATGAATTGTGCGCGGCTGTACTGACCGGGGCTGGAGGAACGTTCTGCGCTGGAGCCGATCTGCGCGAAGTAGCTGACGGACGCAGAACCGCTATTGACGAAAACGGCGCGGGCCCCATGGGGCCGACGTGGTTGCAGTTGAGCAAGCCGGTAATCGCGGCCGTGGAAGGCCACGCTGTCGCTGGAGGACTCGAGCTGGCGCTGTGGTGCGATCTTCGCGTCGCCGCGCGAGACGCGGTCTTCGGCGTGTATAACCGCCGCTTCGGCGTTCCGCTGATCGATCTGGGAACAGTGCGGCTGCCGCGCATGATCGGGCAGGGCCGCGCGCTTGACCTGATTCTCACCGGACGCGCAGTTTCCAGCGAAGAAGCTTTGCAGATGGGGTTGGTGAACCGGCTGGTGGAACCGGGCAAGGCGCTGGAGACAGCGATCGACCTCGCGCAAATGCTCGCCGGATTTCCGCAAAATGGTTTACGGGCTGATCGCATGTCTGTTTATGAGCAGTGGTCGCTGTCGTGGGACGAGGCGCGGCGCAATGAACTGAAGCATGGATTGCAAGTGCTGGCCTCGGGTGAATCGCGGACAGGCGCGCAACGATTTACCTCGGGCGTGGGAAAACATGGCAGCTTCAAAAAATGATCGGAGATGGAAGAATGCCAGAGACGACTGAGGTTGACCGTGTGAGAGAAATTTTTTATCAGGCCAATTTCATACGCGATCTCAACATCTAGTTGGACAAAGTGTCCGAGGGCATCTGCGAAACCAGCCTTGTAGTGGAGGAGCGGCTGCGGCAGCAGCACGGATTTATTCATGGTGGCGTGATTGCCACCATGGCAGACCACACTGCCGGCGGGGCGGCGCGTTCAGTCTCCGGCGCAAAAGACGTGCTGACGGTGGAGTTCAAGATTAACTATCTCAGGCCAGCAATCGGCGACCGTCTGCGCTGTACGGCTTCAGTGCTACGCGCGGGCAAGATGGTGATCGTGGCGGAAGCTCTGGTATATGCCGGCAACGCAGGAAAGGAAACGCTGGTGGCCAAGCTCACGGAAACACTTTTTCTAGCCGATGATCCGAAAGCGCGCGCAGGCGGCGGCTAGGGATTAGACAGAGGAGATTCCAGAGACGTCACCCCATGTCGTAATGGAATGATTCTAAACCTGTTATCTGATCCTCTGAAATTTCTCCCTGCCTCGGCGCGCATGATTTGACAATACTTGTCAATGTTTTACAATATCATACATGCGTACAGCGAAGACCGTTTCCATCACTCTTCCGCCCGACCTGCTGCTCAAGGCGCAGGAACTCGCTCAGCGCGAGCACCGGACCATGAGCGAATTATTCAGGGAAGCTCTGCGACACTATATGGCGGGGGACGCGCAGTGGGACAGCCTGCTCACGCGGACCCGCGCCAAAGGCAAGGCTCTGGGCGTTACCGGTGACGCCGACGTGGAGCGCCTCTCGGATGAATATCGCCGCGGCAAGAAGCGATGATCCGAGTCGTCCTGGATACAAATGTCTACATTTCCGCCTTGATGTTCGGAGGGCTGCCCGGATCTCTTCTCGATCTGGCCCTGTTGCAATCATTTCTCCTGGTTATCTCTCCTCCCCTTCTGGAGGAGCTCGACGAAAAGCTCCGATTAAAATTCGAGGTATCCGCCGAGGACACTGCCATTATTCGTGCGAAGTTGGAAAGCAACGCCGAGATCGTGAGGCCCGATATGATTCTCGATGTGATAGAGGACGATCCTGACGATAACCGGGTGCTGGAATGGCCGTCAAAGGCAGCGCAGACTATATAGTCACAGGCGACCGTCATTTGCTGAAACTCGGCAGCTATGAAGCTATTTCGATTGTTACGGTAAGGCAGTTCCTGGACGCGGTAGAAGCAGAAGAAGATCAATGAATACACAGAAGAAAGCACACCTCACGCCCTGCGGCGCTCCTCCAGTTCTTCCGGAGTGCGTGGCCAGTCCTGGCGCAGCAGGCGGCTGAGAGAGCGATCGGCCAGCAGCTTTCCCCCGGTCTGGCAATGTGGGCAGTAGTCGGTCTCATTCGACGCATAGCGAATGCGCTGGACTTTGGCTCCGCAACGTGGACACGGCTTGCCGTAGCGTCCATGGACAGCCATCTCCTCGCGAAACGCCGTAACCTTCTCGGGAAATTTTGCGCCTGCCTCGGTCCGAAGATTCTCCGTCCATTGCATCAGCGTTTGTTTCGTAGCCTCAAAGAGCCTGTTGATTTCCTCGGGCTTCATACGCTGCGTTAGCAGCACGGGCGAGAGCTGCGCGTGAAAAAGAATTTCATCCGAATAGGCGTTGCCAATGCCGCTGAAGAGCCGAGGATCGGTGAGGGCCCGTTTCAGCGTGTGATTGGCTGAAGTAAGGACGGCGCTGAATTGATCAAGAGATGCGGCAAAAACATCGATACCGCCGGGATCAAGCGCCGCAAGACCGGCTTCTCCACGGACGAGGTGCAGCGATGCGCGCTTGCGCGTGCCGGCTTCAGTCAGGGTGAGCGTGCCATTATCGAAGTCAAAGGCGGCTAGGGTGCGGCGTCCGTCAGTGGTTTTCTTCTTTTGGCTCCAGTGCAGGCGGCCGGCAATCATGAGATGAAAGACGAGCCAGAGATCATTATCGAAACCGAAAGCGATACGCTTGCCAATACGGCGCAACGCAGTTACCTTGTGGTCCTGAATCGAATAGATCGGCGGATCGGCGGTACGCAAAAGCGACGGACCGCGGACCTCAAGGTTTTCCAGCACATGACCGACGACGCGCTGCTCCAGCGCTTCCATGTATACGAC
>DASXIL010000184.1:0-3313 GCA_036497985.1 Candidatus Angelobacter sp.
AGGGGCCGAACCGCCCACGTGGCATCAAGTTCACCGCGGAACGAATACTGATGCTCCAATTTCTTAAGGCTCTTGGGCGCAGGGCGAGATGAGCCCGGTGTTAGCAGGAGAACAGATGGTGTTTCCGGTCGTCTCGCGTGACAGCGGTACAGGGTGAATTCGTAGTCCTTATTGTGGAGCGGTTCGAGCGCATACCCTGAGAGATCCATGAAGGTTCTCCGCGCGCTTACAAGACTGGTTAAACACCAGGCTTCGGATCAGTTTAAACTCGAACACGGTACCGATGTAAACCGCTATGGCATTTTATGGAATAGTGTCGACGGAAGCCAGAGCCTGAACCAGGCTTGGGCGTTTTCTGGGGTGATGAATTTGAGTGCTTCGGTGATGACAAGTTCAAGGGCTTCTTTGCTTCTGGCCTGAGCGGCACGGAGCAGCTCTTTGAGGTTCGCCCAGGCTTTTTCGATGGGATTGAGATCGGGCGAATAGGGCGGCAGATAGAGCAACTGCGCCCCTACCTTCTCGATGGTTCGGCGCACCTCTGCAACATTGTTTGAACTGAGGTTGTCCATCACGACAAAATCGCCTGGCTGCAGTACTGGGCAGAGCACCTGTTGGGCAAACGCCAGGAAGATGTCCGCGTCCGTGGCTTCTTCAATGGTCATCGCGCCGATGATCCCTTTCAGGCTCATGGCCCGAGGATGGTCATGATCTTCCAATGGCTGCTGGGCGTGGCTTCATGGATGCGCCGGCCCCCCATACAACGAGCACGGAGCCGAGTCATGGACGTCGTGACCCCGCTTTCGTCCAGAAAGATCAATCGTTCGGGCGGGACCGAGCCAAGCTGCGCGATGAATTCCTGACGCCGCTTGAGGTTGGCGTCCGTGTCCTGCTCGCTGGCGTGGAGCGACTTTTTTCAGCCGCGGGCCCAATCTCCGTAGCAGGTACCAGATCCAGTCCCGCACCTGTTGCTGAGCCTCGCTACCGGCACGCAGCTTACGCGCCGGCTGGTGTGGCACCCTTTCCGCCAGGCCGGTTCGATTGTGCTGCGCGGAAATCTTCTTGGCCCAGCCCAGGCTTAACACAAAGCGCTCGGCCAACTCTTCCTGCGTGCTTTCGCCCTCATCGTGGGCAGACAGAAATTCGCGGCGCAGATCATCCCCATAGGGTCGCCCCATATGTTTTCCCGCCGCGGAGAATCGCCATCCAGACTCCACTTGCTTCGAAGATCGGCAACCAGAGTGCAGAGTCTCCGAGGACCAGCGCATTTTCAGACGTCGCGACACCGACGCAGAGTCTCCGGTGCGACATCGTATTAAAACATCTGAGTGGCATGACAGCCTGATCATCACAGGTTGATTGCAGCTAATTACTCTGCAAACAGACACTACGCTGTGTGTCGAGCTCACACACTGATTTGGCAACGCGCATGCACTCAGTGCGACGGATATGAATCATGTCAGGGAAAGGTGAGGACAGGATGTTCAGCTCACTCAGCATCGCAATTGGAGAGGCGGTGTGCAGCATTGTTAAGGACACGATTGCTACAGTGCATTACGTTGTGAGGGCGGTATTACTTAAAAGGAGGTACGGCAGGTATCCGCCGCAATGCAGATCCGGCGAAAATGGCAAAGAGCCACTGTTCCTTGGGAGCCATACCGGCAGCGTTGCAATGCTTGTTGAAGCATTCAACGACGAGCAAGGACAAGTTGCACATGCCAAGGGCGAGGCGGCAAGGGCCCTCTTCGCACACGCCAGAGAGCTCTTTGTTACTATTCCGCAATTCCAGACCGTGGACATTCTGGCTGAGAAGCACTCATTCGTTCACGCGTCGACCTTGTTGATTGAGAGGAGCTGTTCAAATGCATGGATCATTCAATTTGAAAGAATGGGCTGCGATTCCGCTGCGGCTAATCGTTGGATATGGCTTTATGGAACATGGGTACGCCAAATTCATAAGGGGTCCCGAATGGTTTGCCACGATTCTTCAAGCACTACACGTACCAGTTCCACATCTGATGGCATGGCTGACCATTCTGGTTGAACTCATCGGCGGCGCAGCAGTTCTGACCGGTGCCTTCATTCGTATAGCCAGCATTCCCATGGTTACCGTGCTCCTTACGGCGATGTTCAGCGTTCACCTGCGTTATGGATTCAGTTCAATCAAGCTCATGGCGATCACACCGACAGGAGCTCGACTTGGTCCCGCGGGTACCGAGCCCGATCTGCTTTACATTGCCTGCCTAGTGGCACTTGTGCTTGGTGGTTCAGGTCCTTTCGCGATTGACAATCTCTTTGCGCGAAGGCGTAAGAAGCCAAACAACCTGAGTCGGGCGAGCTAAACACCAATTTCCCTCTTAAGAACAGCGCTCGACGGCTGCCGCAGCCTGGATCACGTACGGTCGAAGGCGCCGGACGATTACGTGTGTCGACATTGGTCGTTCGAGACTCAGCACTTGTTCCGAATTTCAGCAGGTCCACCGTTGTGAGAACGTTTCGCCTCGACACACTCGCCCGACATATCACGCAGGCAAGGCACGGTGCACGAGGAGCCGTGGCGGAAAAGCTCCTTTCAGGGACTATTCTGACTCCGAATGATCAGCACACTTATGCAGACCGATTCAGCCTATGTTTACACCTTCCTGAGAATCGTCGCGGGAATCATCGTGCTCCCCTATGGCATGCAGAAACTCTTCGGGTGGTCTAGCGCCCCGGAATTTGGCCCCAAAGGAATCAGCGGCACGCTTGCACAGATCACGGCGAAGAACATTCCTAAGGCTGTGGCCTGGCTCACCATTATCGGGCAGTCGTTGGGAAGTATCGCCCTTCTGGCCGGCTTCTTAGGAAGAATCGCGGCTGGAGGCCTGTTCATCATCTTCACCGGTGCACTCATCGTTCATCTGCCAGACGGGTGGACCGTAAATTGGTTTGGATCAAAAAAGGGGGAAGGTATAGAGTATTTTGTATTGCTCCTGGCAGTCCTCTTGGTCATCGTGCTCAAGGGCAGCGGTGCACTATCAATGGATTGTTGGCTGACAAGATGACATCGTTCATGGCAATAACGAAGCGCAGCCGTTTCAGAACTCTCGATAATGATCTTTTACAAATATTCTTTCCGTGCGTGTTGGCTTATTGCAAACAACTCCGTGCGGCAAAAGTGTTCACGGCTTGACTGCGCGTAGGGAGCTTTAGAGGTGCCACGCAGGATTAACGCGGTGTGGATCGAGATCCATGATCTTGTCATACTGCTCTTGAGCAGTGGCCGTAGTTTCCGGGAGCCGGTCGAAACGCGGATATACTCAGACCGTGCCCTTCG
>DASXIL010000185.1:0-10751 GCA_036497985.1 Candidatus Angelobacter sp.
GTTTATGGTGACCAGGGGCGAGCTGCACATGAAGTGGCGGGACACTGAAGGACGCGAGCATGACGACCCGATTCGTCCCGGCGAGTTTATTATCGTTCCGCACGGCACGGAGCATATGCCTTACACGCTGGAAGAAACGCACATCATCCTGTTTGAGCCCGCCGGCACGCTCAACACCGGCAATGTGCAGAATGAGCGCACCGTAGCCGACTTGCAGAAAATATGAGCGGCCGCGACACCCTTCTTCGCTCATGAAAAAACGCCTTGCGCTTATTACATTCGGTGGCCTGCCGCAGGGCGCTGAGAGCGAGCGGCTGATGCTGCCGCACCTGGCAGCAGCCGGAGTCGAAACAGAAATTGTCGACTGGCGATTGGCTGGCTCTGACTTTAGCAAATTTGATCTCATAGTCCTGCGCTCCTGCTGGGATTACCACCTGAGACCGGCTGAGTTTATCGATTGGCTGCAACGCACCGCCGGCGAGGCTCCAGTACTGAATTCTCTTGAGACGGTGTTGTGGAACCATAATAAGGTCTATCTGCAAGAAGTGGCTGCGCAGGAAATTGAGATTGCGCCGACGATATTCGTAATCGGCAACGCAGCGGTCGGCCCGCAGGATCGCTCGCAGATCAAGAGCTGGTCGAAGATTGTGGTGAAACCCGCTGTCTCGGCTTCCGCGCACAAAACGTGGCTGATGGATGGCGCGGCGCTTCCCACGGACGCAGACCTGGCGCGGCATATGAATGGAGAGCCGTTCCTAATACAGCAGTTCATTCCTGAGATCCAAACCGAGGGAGAGATTTCCTTTATTTATATCGACGGCGTGTTTAGCCATGCCGTCCTCAAGCGGCCCGTCGCCGGAGACTTTCGCGTGCAGCAGGAGCACGGAGGATCAGCGGAGTTGTTTCTTCCTAATGCAGCCCTTCTTAGTCAGGCAGATGAGATAGCCGCGAGTGTCCCGCAGGTAAGTCAGTCGCTCTATTGCCGTCTTGATGCTGTCGCTAGAAACGGCAAGCTGGTGCTGATGGAATTGGAGTTGATCGAACCGGAATTATTCTTGGGATTAGCGGAAGGCGCGGCGGAAAGATTTGCAAAGGCGATTGCCTGGCGCGTCAAGTAGAAACAAATCTTTACCGCGGATTAACGCCGATCAACGCGGATCAGAGAATGCGCAATAAGATGTATCCGCGCTCATCCGCGAAAATCTGCGGTAATCATTTTGCGTTACTCCCGCAACTCAAATCCCGACGCCTTGATTCCTTCGACCACCTTCTCTCGGGTGCGTGTCACTTCGTCGGCCGTCAGCGTTCGGTCATCAGCGCCAAGAGTAAGCCGGAATGAAACGCTTTTCTTGTCCGGTGGCAGCGGGAAGATCAGCAGGAATTGCAAACTGACTAGGCTGTTTCCGCCAAGTTGACGCAACTTGCTTTCCAGATCGGCCACCAGTGTGTGCGCGGACGCGACAACCGAAAGGTCGAAGCTGCTGGTGGGGAAGCGGCGCAGCGGGCGATAGGCCTGGCGCTGTGATGGCAGCGCTTGTAGCGCATCCAGATCAATGTCAAGGATGGCGGCGCGGCCACGGTCGAGCAACGAGGGATGTAGCTCGTAAAGATCGCCCACGCGCTCTCCGCCGATCTGAACATGCGCGGCGCGCTCCGGATGCATGGTCTTGCCATGTGCCTTCGCCGGCAATATCCTCGCTCCCGGCGCTACATACTGGGCTACGCGCTTCATCTCCAGCAGGTTTGCGCCGTTAGTTTCGCGGCCATAGATGGCAGCCATCAGATGCGTGCGTTCTTCGGGTGAACCGTCAGCGGCCTTGCTATAGGCACGGCCAATTTCAAACAGTCGGAAGTCAGTGAAGTAGCGGCTATTGTCAGCAAGATTACGGAGAATTCCGTGTAGCAGGCTGGGCCGCATGTATTTCTGCTCCGCAATAATCGGATTGGCGATTTGCAGCAGCGTGCCAGTCCAGGAAGGAAAAAGCGCGGCATCCGCCTCAGAAATAAAAGAGTAATTGCTGACCTCAGTAAAGCCTTGCCCAACCATTGCAGCACGAACGGCGCGGTGCTGCTCATGAACCAGATTGCGCGGAGTTGGCGCAGCCAGGACCGCAGGCGCCTGCGGCACGATGGAAGCGTAGCCGACCATGCGTCCGATTTCTTCCACCAGATCTTCTGGGATGGAAATATCTTTGGTGGCGCGCCAACTCGGGACGGTAATCAGAAGTTTGCGCGCGTCCAGTTGCTCCACGCCGAAGACGAGCGACTTGAAGATGTTGATCACTTCTTCAGTCGATAGCTTGCGGCCCAGCTTGCGCTCGGCCCAGTCGATATCCAACTGAATTTTGGGCGGCGTTGATTTGCGCGCATAAATGTCGATAGGAGGAGCGGCTTGCGATCCCGGCGAAATCTGTTTCAGCAACTCCACGGCGCGGGCCAGAGCGCGGACGGTGTTTTCCGGGTCCTGGCCTTTTTCAAAGCGCATGGAGGCATCCGTACGGAGCTTGAGCCGCGAAGAAGACTTGCGCACAGGAGCGGCAGGAAACGAAGCGGCTTCCAGAATGATGCGTTTCGTCGTCGGACGAATGGCCGTGTCATTGCCGCCAATGATCCCGGCAATTCCGACTGGCTTACTCGCATCGGCGATGACAATATCTTCAGGGGTTAAAGAATATTTTTCGCCATTCAAAGCCAGAATGGATTCGCCTTGGCGCGCGGCGCGGACCACAATCGCATCTCCCAGCAGTTCCGCGTCATAGGCATGCATGGGCTGGCCCAGTTCGCATAGAACGTAGTTGGTAACGTCAACAAGATTGTTGATCGGATTTACGCCCAGCGAATTGAGCCGATACTGCATCCACAGCGGCGAGGGCGCGACTTTTACGTTCTCCACGCGCTGGCCGCTGAAGCGCGCACAGAGGTTCGCATCTTCAATTGTGATGGAAAGGTCGCCTTTGCTTGTGGCCGCGGGCAAGTCTTCAACCGGATCGGCCACGCTCAGGCCGGCGATGGCCGCAACTTCGCGCGCCATGCCCAGATGTCCCCAGAGATCGGGGCGATTGGTGAGAGATTTGTTGTCAATCTCAATAATAGAATCGGGCTCGGAGTTTTCTGCGCGGGCCACGGCAGCCACGCTGGCGCCGGGGAATGCGCCGGGATCGTGCACGCCTTCGCACTCAGCGGTTTTCATGGTGATCTGCTGGGCGAGCGTGGTCACGTCCATTTTCAGGCCGGGGACAAGCTCGCGAAGCCATGTGTAAGAAAACTTCATAGTCTAAAACTGGTTCAGGAAACGCAGGTCGCCGCTTTGCAGCAGGCGTATATCGTCAATGGCGTAGCGCATCATGGCCAGGCGCGTCAGGCCCAGGCCAAAAGCAAATCCATTCCACTCCTGCGGATCGAGATCGCAATTGCTGATCACATTGGGATGCACCAGTCCACACGGCAGCAACTCCACCCATCCGCTCTGCTTGCACACGGCGCAGCCGTTGCCGCCGCAGATCAGGCATTGGATATCGAGTTCAAAGCCGGGTTCCACAAAAGGGAAGTAGCCGGGGCGCAGGCGCACAGTAACTTTGCGGCCAAACACCGAACTGAGCAGCGTTTGCATGAAATAAATCAGGTGGCTCACAGAAACATCGCGGTCCACCATCATGCCCTCAACCTGATAGAAGGTGTGCTCGTGCGAGGCGTCCACTTCTTCATTACGGAAGACGCGGCCGGGAGCGATCATGCGCATGGGCGCGCCATATTTCTGCAACGCACGCACCTGCACCGGCGAGGTATGCGTGCGCAACAGGTGGCCGTCGGTCATCCAGAAAGTGTCCTGCATGTCGCGCGCAGGATGGTCGGGCGGAATATTCAGCGCGTCAAAATTGTAATAGTCGGTTTCAACCTCTGGCCCATCGAGCACGCGGAAGCCCATGGAGGTGAAGAGCTGTTCAATCTCGTCCTGCACCTGCGTCACCGGATGGGTGTGCCCCGGCGCAATCCCCTGCGGCGGGACCGTGAGGTCGATCCATTCGGCCTTGAACCGCTGGTCGGATTCTGAACCTTCCAGAGACGCCTTGCGATCTTCGATCGATTTTTCCAGCGTGGCTTTCGCTTCATTCAGAAGCTGGCCTGCCTTGGCGCGATCTTCCGGCGCCATCGATCCGAACGTTTTGCTGATGCCGGCGAGCTCACCTTTGCGTCCCAGCACGGCGACGCGGACCTTCTCCAGATCGGCCAGCGTGGCTGCGGCGTTGATATCGCCCAGGGCCGATTGCGTGAGGTCTTTGATGGTCTGTATCGGATTCGTCATCGCGAGCGGGTAATCCTAAACTATAGAGGGCGTTGGGGATGGGGTCAAATCGAGATCGCCGGAATCGCCGAGATCGGGAAAACAAAAAACCTTAACCACAGAGGCCACGAAGGAACACAGCGGAAATCTAAAATCTGGTGATCTGGTGATCGGGACATCGCGTGATCGGAAAAAGCAAAGGCTTACAGTTGGTCAAGCAAAGATGGAGCTGTTGAGAAATGAATTTCCTTACTTAATGTTCCTATTGTTCGTATCTCGCGTTGATTCGCGGCAACAATCCTGATCCGCGATCATCCGCGCAAATCCGCGGTAAGGGCTCCGGATGACGAGTTTCAAGCATAAATTCCTCTATCTTTATTCACTTGCCGCGAAGCCGGCTTGCGCGCTGAGCGGCGCTGCTACAGGCGCAGATCCATGATGGCTCATGAGATTCTGCAAAGCGGTTCTAGCACGCGAAGCGTGCTAAAATAATAGTGACGCTGCGGTCCCGCCTCGCAAGCCGGAATCCCATTCGCAGTTCCCGAAAACCTAATGATTTCAGTCAGTAACGTGTCCATGCGCTACGGCGCAAAAATATTGTTTGATGAGGTTTCCACGGCATTTACGCCGGGGAAGCGCTACGGCCTTACCGGACCCAACGGCGCAGGCAAAACCACGTTCATGAACCTGCTTTCCGGCGAGCTTGAGCCGCAGAAGGGCAGCGTGGTTCGCCCCAAAAAGCTCAGCGTGCTCAGCCAGGACCAGTTTGCCTTTGACGCGTATCGCGTGATCGACACCGTCATCATGGGCAACAAGCGCCTGTGGGCCGCCATGGAAGAGCGCAACCACATTTACGAAAAGCCTGAGATGTCCAATGAAGATGGCATGCGCCTGGGCGAACTTGAAGGTGTGGTCGGCGAAGAAGACGGATACTCCGCGGAGACCGACGCGGCCATCCTGCTTCAGGGACTTGATATTCCGGACACCGTGCATGAGCGCAAGATGGGCGAGCTGCCCAGCGGACAAAAGATGCGCGTTCTGCTGGCGCAGGCGCTCTTTGGAAATCCTCAGGCCCTGCTGCTGGACGAACCGACGAACCATCTCGATCTTGACTCAATCCACTGGTTGCAGGATTTTCTCAACCGCTATGACGGCGTGCTGATCACCATTTCGCACGATCGCCACTTTCTGAACAGCATTTGTACCCACATTGCCGATATCGATTACGAAACCATCATCACCTATACCGGCGGGTACGACGATATGGTAATGACTAAGACGCAGGTGCGCTCGCAGATTGAATCGCAGAACGCGCAGCGCGAGAAAAAGATCGCGCAGTTGAATGAGTTTATCCAGCGCTTTGCCGCCGGCACGCGCAGCAGCCAGGTACAGTCGCGGCGCAAGGAAGTTGAGCGCTTGCAGCTTACCGAATTGGCGCGGTCCAACATCGCCCGTCCTTACATCAAGTTTGAAATGAAGCGGCCTTCCGGCAAGCACATTCTTGAGATTGAGGGCGTCACCAAGTCTTATGGTGACAATCACGTCATCCGGGACTTTACCGCCAGCGTGACGCGTGGAGAAAAAATCGCGCTCATGGGCCGCAACGGCGTGGGCAAGACAACGCTGCTGAACGCGCTGCTGGCCAACTCTCCTAATACGCCTGAATCTGAGCTGCGCCAGACCTCCGGCTATAGCGGCACATTTATTGACGGCGGCAAGACCACATGGGGGCATGAAGCGGCCATCGGCTATTTCCCGCAGGACCATCGCAGCCTGATTGAAAAAGGCAGCACCATTCTTGACTGGATCTTCCAATGGGACCCTTCGGTTTCCAATGAAGAGATCCGCGGTCTCCTGGGCCAGATGCTCTTTGTGCGCGACGAAGCCACCAAAAAGACTGACGTGCTTTCCGGCGGCGAGGCTGCGCGCATTCTTTTCTGCAAGCTGATGCTGGAAAAGCCGAACGTGCTGGTACTGGACGAACCCACCAACCACCTTGATCTTGAATCCATCAACGCGCTCAATATTGCGCTGCAGCGCTATCAGGGCACGCTGTTCCTGGTTACGCATGACCACGATCTGATCGACGAAGTTGCCACACGCATCTGGCACTTTGACGATCACAAGATCGAAGATTTCAAAGGGACGTACGAAGAGTATCAGGTGGCCCAACAGCAAATGGCAGTCGGCAAATAGGCAGAGACGTAGCATGCTACGTCTCCACGTTTGCGATACGTTGCCACTTTACGGCGCGGACTGTTCTCCCTGCCTGGTCTGTTGCGCGCTGCGGAATCTAGGTTCAGTGTCGATGGGCCCACCGCTTTCCGGGCAAGTGATTGAGTAGCCAACGCCGCGTACAGTGTGAATTAACGGCCTACTGGCCCCCTGATCGATTTTTGCGCGCAAGTAGTTGATGTAAACATCCACGATGTTGGTAAGCCCTTCAAAGCCCAGGTTCCACACGTGTTCCACCACCATGGTGCGGGTAACGGTGCGTCCGGCGTTGCGCATCAGGTATTCCAGCACAGCATACTCCCGCTGGGTCAGGCCAATCTGCTTGCCCGCCCGCGAGACGCTGTGGCGCATGCGGTCCAGCACCAGATCATCCACGTTGATTTTGTCCAGCAGTTCCGTAGGACGGCGCAACAGGGCGCTGACGCGCGCGCTTAGTTCATCGAAAGAAAATGGTTTCACCAGGAAATCGTCAGCGCCGGCCTGCAGGGCGGTGATGCGGTCTGCAATTTCCTTGCGGGCGCTCAGGAACAGAATGCGCGCCACCGATCCCGACTTGCGCAGCTTTCGCAGCACCGTCAACCCATCCAGTTTGGGCAGGTTCCAGTCAAGAATGATGAGATCATAATCAATTTCGGTGGAGAGTTGCAGTCCGTCTTCTCCATTTTCAGCAACATCGACGGCGAAGTGGTCTGCCTCCAGACCTTTGACCAGGGTCCTTGTTACTTTAGGTTCATCTTCAACAATAAGAATGCGCATAAGAATCCCTCCGGGGGCCGCACCGCTAATGCAGCCTGACAAAATTTTGAATTGTTCCGTTGGATCGGCCCGATGGGGAAGCGGCGCGAAGGGGTGTTTCCGTTACCCTGAGAGTTTGCTTCCCGTGGTGAAAGAATCGCAGGTGCGCTGAAAGCCTTCAGTGAACAACGTCACACATGAGAGTGACGGCCGTCACATTGGCGGCGGTCACTGGACTTGTTTGCCGTCTGGTGTCACGCCCTAGGTGCCTTGATATATCGAGCGACTTCGAAAAAAACCGCGGCGCACATCCTCGATCTTATGATCGTCAAAGTGCCATATCCGGGTGGCTACTTCGTCAATCAGATCGTGGTCATGCGTCACCAGGAACACGGTTCCCGGATACCGCTGGAGCGCGATATTGAGCGCATTGATGGACTCAAGGTCAAGGTGGTTGGTGGGTTCGTCCAGCACCAGCACGTTGGGCTTTTGCAGCATCAGCTTGCAGAAAAGGGACTTCAAGGGATCTTATGTGGAGTACCAGACGGTTCAAGTTTAGTCAGGGGAGAAATCCTTCGACTCGCTCCGCTCGCTCCCGCATCTCGATCGGGCCCGCTCGAGCAGAATTCTCCTGCTTCGCCGCTAAGGTAAAAAAAATGGCGCCGTTCCCGGGTAGCTGCCAGTTTGCGCCGGGAATTGGTACATACTATGCAGGGGAGACGCAGCCAATGCCAGACATGTTTCAGTTGGGCTCCGCCCGCTCGATTCACAAGGATGGTCCATCGTTGCGGGACGCTCAGGGACGCTTTGTGCTTCTGCGGGGATTCAATTTCGGCGGCAGAAGCAAGCATCCGCCGTTTCTGCCCATCATGCCATTGGGTGTGCAAACCCTGGATGCAGCGCAGTTCCATTCCGAACTGGCAGCCGTAATGCCACAACTCGATCTAATGCAGCAAATCGGAGTCAGCGCAGTGCGGCTGCTGGTGATGTGGAAAGCGCTGGAACCGGCGCCCGGTGATCCTGAGCAATTGCAGCCTGATGCAATTCAATACCTGCAATTTCTGAAAGAGATCATGGATGCACTGTTCGCACGCGGCATATTTGTATTCCTCGATTTTCACCAGGATATAGCCCACGAACGCTTCGGTGGGGACGGGTTTCCTGATTGGGCCATGGCGGTTGATAAAGGGGGTGGGCCCAGACCCGCTGACTTAAAAAATTCTGCGTGGGGTTTGCTGTATTTTAACTTTATATCGACAGATCCGAGATGGAATCTGCTGACATTCGCCATGCAGGAAATATTGCTGCGTTATAACTCCCATGTCAGAGGCACGCTATGGTCATTCTGGCAGAACTCTCTAAACAATTTTCCCAACCTTTCGAATTTTCCGGCCAGGACCCATCTGGAAAAGATCATCGGGCAGGTGGCCAATTTCTTCAAAAACCATCCTGGTGTTCTAGGCTACGAGCCGTTTAATGAACCCATGCCGGTGGGGCTGGGCAACGCGCATTTCGAAAGCACGGTCCTTCCCCAGTATTACGCCAACGCAATCAACGAAATCAGCCGGTTTGACACCACCGCCCTCATTTTCCTGGAACCGCGAATGACCTGGAATTTATATCTTCCGACCGAGGAGGAGTTCGGCTGGGAGACATTCGTAACCACTCCGTTCACTTTTCTCAATACGTCCGCTCTGCCGGCCCAGGAGCGATTGGTTTTTTCGTTTCATTATTACGATCCGAACCTGTCCAATCCGGTGCACCTGCCGGATTGGGACATGAGTGGACAGGCTTCGTCGTGGCCAACCCTGTTCACTGTGATGGTGAATGAAGGGACCAAACGGAACATGGTCCCATTCATTACTGAATTCGGCGGAGAGTGGAGCTGGCAAGCCAGAGACCCCGCCATCAATCCAGGGCTGTATCAGTACCGCGCGCTTCGCGCGTTGATTGATTTAAGTTTCCAGCAGATCGAAGCCCGGTTTCTGCATGCGACCTACTGGCATTTCGATCTCTATAACAGCGAAACGGATGGAGACAACTGGAACCAGGAAAACTTTTCCTTTCTGGGGCCGGACCGTATGCCGCGCAACTGGGACCTCTTTGCGCGCCCTTATCCCTTGCGTAGCGCCGCCGCTCCGCAACTCTTGTGGTTCGACGCCCAGAGCAAGAACTTTGTTCTCATCCTGAGCGGCGCGCCGGTTGGCGCCGCATCCGTTCTCCACGTTCCACAGGCTTTGCAGTATTCCACGGGCTTCGAAATACGCTCGACCAGCCCTGCAATTCAGTGGGACGAAACACGGCAGCTTCTGGCCTGGGCGGCCGATCCGCAGCAGACAGTGCACGCTCTCGTGATCAGCCCGCCCAACGGCTTGAATACGGGAGTCTTGCCTGCCAGTGCAAACAATCTCCTATCCGCAATGCCGTTTTTCACGATGATTCAGCCTTCCATTTCCGTGCTGGCGGACCAAACCATTGACGTTCCCGAAAAAAGCTCCGGCGTGGACACGGGAATTGATATTATGCCGGGACAGTTTTTCGAGTTTCAGGCGAGCGGAAGTCTATGGGCTGGTATTTTGCTCACAGGCGAAAACGGCCCAGCGGGATGGAACACCATAGATCACAACAACCAAAAACTTCCGCTCCATTCAGGATTGAACGCTTACCCCTTCAGCCTGATCGGCCGGTTCGGGTCCGTCGGCGACTATTTCTATATCGGAAAAGGAATGAGCCGCACGAAGTTTACCGGTAGTTCCACCCAGCGGATTTTCCTGCGTACGAATGATGACTCTCCCGGCAATGGTCATGGCTCTTTTAGCTGCCGGGTGTTGGTGAGTCAAAATGTCCCGCCAGCTCCCAATTCGATTTTCGTCCACCAGGATGTGCCGGCGGAAATACATCCGGGCAAAACTTTTCCGGTTACGATCAGGATGCGGAATGTCAGCGGGTCCGTGTGGGCCCCGCCCTTCCGCCTGGGATCGCAAAGCCCGCAAGACAATCTGCTGTGGGGACTGGGACGAGTGGATGTACCTGCCCCGGTTGCGCCGGGACAAGAAGCACTGTTTCAATTTACGGTCACCGCGCCGCCGAAGCCGGGAAAATACAGTTTCCAATGGCGCATGGTGCAGGACGGAGTGGCATGGTTTGGGCCGGCCACTCCTCTGACCACGATCAACGTTCCGGCGCTTAAGATGGAGGCGCACATTACCACCACGCCGGTGCCGCTAAACAAGCCAATCACCCTGACCGTATGGGCTTCGGATATTGACACACATCAGGCCATCACAGGGGCGCCAGTATTCATTGATGGTGTGCAAGTGGGAGTGACGAGCCAGCCGTTCACACATATTTTCAGGTTCAGCACGAGGAAGACAGGCACCATGTTAATCGGGCCAGGACCGGGTCCGCAAGATCCACAGCCGCCGCAGGGCTGGGTCGTCCAACCCGGATACGAAAACGCTTTCATTGATTTTGGATTTTCCGCAGTCTGAGCAGCGTC